>JAYSTT010000133.1:0-1689 GCA_043719495.1 Ferruginibacter sp.
CCTGGAATAAAAAGAGCACTGCAACCAGTCTTACGGTTGCCTTAATTCCGGTTAAGTGGAATTATTTTGTAAAAAACACATACCTGGAAAATAAGTTTGTAGCAGGAAAAGAGATTGAAAGAAATTTCGACATTGCAGATAAACCTGCAGGTGCTGTAGTAAAATCCTTAGCAGGTAATACATTATTCTATCTGGCCGAAAAGCCCGGGCAGGAGATACCCAAAAATAATATGATTGCCGTATGGCTTCGGATTTTTGCAGCCATTTTTGTATTACTTTTTATCCATCTGCTGGCAATTAGAATTGCTGCAAAACGGGGCCTTTTAAAAGCACTTTTATTTTTGGTGCCACTTGTGCTCGCACTCAGGATATTGAGTTATTATCTTCCTGTTCCTGTAAATTTCAGGCAGTTTGAAATGTTTGACCCGAAAATTTACGGTTCTAACATTGTGTTACGTTCGCTCGGCGACCTGCTTATCAACGCTTTTTTATTTACCTGGATAGTGCTTTTCATCTACAACAGGATGTATGAAAAGCCGGCAGACAAAATCTTTAACAGTAAATGGGGTAAATGGGTATCACTTGCAGGGGTTTGTATCGTGTTACTTACCACCACTTTTACTGCCGGCCGTGTAATAAGCAGTATGGTGGCCGATTCGCAGATATCTTTTGATGTGATCAATTTTTTTACGCTTAATATTTATAGTATAACCGGTTTTATTGTTTTATGCTGCATTGCTATTGGTTATTTTTTATTGAGCCAGATATTGTTGCAGTTTATTCAACCATATTTCTCCAAAAACTTTGCAGGGCTTTACCTTGCAATTGCGGTAGGTGGTCTGATCTATCTATCCATCCGGCTCAGCACTTCACATGTAGGTTTTGAACTGACCATACTGGTATGGCTCATTATTTATCTGCTGTTGCTTAGCATCAATTTTCTTGCGTTATCAGTTAAAAAAATCAGTTCTACCGGCCTTATCTTCTGGCTTTTCTTTTTCTCATTAACCATTACCGCGGTTATCGTTTTGGAGAACGGCCAAAAAGAAATAAATAACCGGAAGCTTTATACCGAAACACTTGCTAAAAAGTCAGATCCTGCCAGCGAGACGTTGCTAAATACCCTGCTTACCGATTTCAGGCCCGATTACCTGGCCGCCAATTTTTATCGTTTTGAAACTGACAGCAGTAATCATTTTTTTAAAGACAGCCTGGTAAGTAGTAATTTTTTGGGCTATACCAATAACTACGATACAAAGATATTTACATTTGATGCAAACGAACACCCGCTATTTAATAAAGAAGATGTAGGCTTTAATGAATTGAATACGGTTTTAAAAACACAAGCCAAAAAAACCAGCTTACCCGACCTTTTTTATTACGATGAATCTTATGACCGCTTTAGTTATATAAGCCGAAAAACCGTTACCGGTTTTACAGGGGATACAGTAGGATATGTTTTTGTGCTGGCCAATCCTAAAAAACAGAAAGCCGATGCGATGAACTTCGAGTTATTTTCCAGGGGAAGAAATAATGCCATTGAAAACTCACCGGTGTACGCATTTGCAGTTTATAATAATCTTAAAATGGTAAACAGCCACAACGATTATGCATTTGCTACTTCTTTAACAACACAACAATTACCAACTGACGAATATAAAATTATTAATAAGAAAGGTTATGATGAGC
>JAYSTT010000134.1:0-1688 GCA_043719495.1 Ferruginibacter sp.
AAAACAGCAAATTTTGAAATGGGCTGGAACCATATTATCAATATTTCTTTGGAAGAATATTTAAAGGGCTTAAATAAAAACTAAGTTCCTTTGCCTGCCATAAAATCAAACGTCTCCTCAGTAATTGCGCCCGACTCATCACATTGCGTTATCTGCGCAAAAGCGCTGTAAGTAGCACCAATCATCAGCGGCAGGCTGAATAAAAGGCCGATACCACAGGGTATGGCACTTATTACAATAATGATTCCCATCAGTAAAAAGAAACCGATCAGTTGAAACAGGTTATGCCGTGCTATCCTGCGGCTCATTTCCATAGCGGGCCAGGCCTCCATTTTATAAACAACAATAAAATGGGTTTTAAAAGCCCACAAGGCAGATATGAATAAGAAGGCAACCGATAATATAACCGCAGACACGATGAACTTACCGGTAACCAATTGGAAAAATGCTTCTTTAATTTGTTCCTGATTCGTAAATGCATCGGCACCCTGCGATATTTTAAATAGATGCGTTAGTTCCGGAAGAAAATTATAAAATACAAGTACCGTGAGTATTAACATGGCAGTGCCTTGTATAAGTGTGCTTACCGCAAGCGGTTTTAAAAAATTAAATCCTTTAAATATATCGCCCAGATCGGCCCATCCTTTGCCGAGCGATATACGCCAGGTAACATATACTGCGCCGGCCATCATACAGGGACTGATTATTAAGTTATTGACTATACCGCCTGCAATGGGAATTATGCTTGTCATTATTGTAATGATGATAGCTATAATGCCTCCCAAAATGTAGTATCCCATATGTTTTGAAACATATTTCCATCCCTCGGAAAATGCAAGGCCTATAGAAAAAACAGATCTGTCAGTTTTAAGTTCTTCCGGTGTTTTCATTGTTTTTTTATTAAACATAGTGTAAAATATCTTTTAGGCAAAATTGTAAATTGTCATGTCACTGGTATTTAATCCGAAAACCTGCATTGCCATTATTAAAATCCTTCATCTTTAGTATCTTGTAATCACAATAATTTAAGATGAAAATTATATTGTTATTTACATTGCTTCTACAAAGCTTTCTGTCCTACGCACAAACAGAAGTTACTCCGGTAATGTTCCGTATCACATCAGCCTTTACATCTTTTCCTGATACAGCAAGGGCAGCCGGGCATAGTTATGATAAGGTTTTATATACTGCTGCTGAGCATTATAACGATAGCAGTGTACTTATTGTAGTGCCACCACAATTAAAGTTTGCCAGGCATACCGATGTAATTTTCTGGTTTCATGGCTGGCGAAATAATATTGACAGTGCTGCTGCTTATTTTGAACTGGTAAAACAGTTCATGGCATCAAACCGTAATGCCATACTGGTGCTGCCCGAAACCACAAAAAATGCACCGGACAGTTACGGTGGTAAGTTGGAGCAAAAAGATGTTTTTAAAAATTTGCTGAATGATATAATGCATAAATTAAAAGCAGAAAACATCATTGGTAAAAGAACAAAACCGGGTAACGTAGTGCTGGCAGGCCATAGCGGAGCTTTCAGGGTGATGGCCCGTATCTTACTAAAAGGTGGTGTTCAAGTAAAAGAAATAATTTTATTTGATGGGCTATATAGCCAGGTTGATTTATTTACCCTTTGGATTCAGGCCGATACATCGCACCAATTTATCAACCTATATACTAACAAAG
>JAYSTT010000135.1:0-1683 GCA_043719495.1 Ferruginibacter sp.
TACACCGGCAACCACCTACAGGTATTTACCCGTGCAGGGCAAATGGTTTTTGAAAGCCGGGGAAAGTATAACGCCTGGGACGGCACTTATAAAGGCAAACCCCTGCCCATGGATACTTACTATTACATTATTGAACCTGGAAGTGGAAGAGAGCCGGTTACGGGGTATGTAACGATTGTGCGGTAAGATTTGCTTTAAATTAAAATGTGGTTTTTATCGCCGTGGGTCGTATTTCTGTTCCTGCCACCATATTGTCAATCCACCTCATGAGCTGTTAGGCAACTTTTGCATTTAATGCCTTAATAGATTTTAGCATTGAGCCTTTTGTTGTTATTTCTTCTTCGATATCAAAGTCGTCTTGTAAACCAAGCCAAAACTTAGCAGAATTCCCAAAGTACCTGCTTAATCTTAATGCGGTGCCTGCTGTAATTCTGCGATTGCCTTTAAGGATTTGGGAAATTCTTGTTTGCGGAATTTCTATATCTTTTGCAAGCTTATAAGCGGTTATATTAAAGGGTACAAGAAATTCCTCTGAAAGAATTTCACCTGGATGAATATTTTTAAGTTTTGCCATTTTTATAAGATTTAATGATAATCAACTATTTCAACTTCACAAGCATTTCCAGCATTCCATTTAAAAATGATACGCCATTGATCATTTATTCGGATGCTATAAAAATCCTTTAATTTTCCAGCCAACTTCTCCAATCTGTTTGCTGGTGGTATTCTTAAATCAGCAATGTCAACTGCGTTATTAAGCATTCTGAGTTTTCTTCTGCCGATATTTTGAATTTCCAGTGGCAGTTTTTTTACCCTATTACCTAACGATACCTGTTCTGTATCTGAATTACCAAAGGAAATAATCATACTGCTGTCTTAGGTTACTAACGTCAAAAGTAAGTATTTTTTTAACGCTGTAAAATTTAAACTTTTACTGGAAATAACGTTTCGGGGCATTTGGGAATGGGCCAACTGTGTGTCCGGAACCGATGCTGAATTTATAAATGTGTTTCCTTTGCTCTGCCAAATATAATTACCGCTAACTCTAAAATATACACAACTCTTGGTACAGTTCACCCCGGATAGAGGCGTGTTTTGTTGGAATGTGCATACTTCAACCTCCCAGCTTTCTTATGTAAACAACCCCAAACCCAATACCTTTGCAAAAAAACAATCATTGGAACTTACAAACCGCAAAGCGCATTACGAATACTTTTTTGAGAACACTTATATAGCAGGCATGGTACTCAGCGGCACCGAAATAAAATCTTTACGGGCAGGCAAAGCCAGCTTTAATGACAGCTACTGCATTTTTCACCAGGGCGAACTGTTTGTAAAAAGCCTGCACATATCTGAATACTCCTTTGGTACCTACAGCAACCACGAGCCCCTGCAGGAAAGGAAACTCCTCCTGAATAAACGTGAATTAAAAAAGCTGGAAAACAAGATCAAAGAGAAAGGTTATTCCATTATACCGCTACGGTTATTTCTGGCAGAATCTGGTTATTTTAAAATGGAGATTGGCCTGGGAAAAGGCAAAAAAAATTACGATAAACGGGATAGCATTAAGGAACGGGAGACGGACAGGGAAATTAAAAGAAAGTATGGATAACCCCCTCCGCCCCCTGAAGGGGGAACTTTGGACCCTGATGTTGTAAATAGTCTTTATTTCGAACAACGGAA
>JAYSTT010000136.1:0-1681 GCA_043719495.1 Ferruginibacter sp.
GGCCGTATTAATTGAGGGTTTATTTCGGTGTGAATAGTAATATTAAGCAGTTCGCTCATTTTAGCAATTATATCTTTTAGTAATATACCCCTGCCCGAACAGATATTGTAAACAGCATTGCTTTTGCCCTGTTTCAATAAAATATAATAAGCTTTTGCCACATCTCTTACATCTAAAAAATCACGGGTTATGGATAAGTCACCGGTAATTATTTTTCTTTCTTTGGAATTATCATTGGCTAATTGCACTAATTGTTTTGCAAACGATGAGATAACAAATTTATCTTTTTGCCCCGGGCCAATATGGTTAAATGATCTGGTGATAATAATATCCAGGTTAAATCCCTCAGCATAAATAGTGGATAACATTTCCTGTGATACCCTTGCAACGGCATAAGGGCTAACGGGATTTAATTTATGTTCCTCTGTTAAGGGCAATTGTGCCTCCAAAACTTCTCCATATTCTTCAGATGACCCCACAGATAAAATTCGGCAATTAATTTTATAGAGTCTCACCTCTTCAACAAGGTTTAAAAAAATATTGGTATTATTTACAAAACTTTCCAAAGGAGTTTTCCAGCTAAGTGCTACACTGCTTACAGAAGCAAGATGCAAAATATAGTCTGGTTCAAAATCACTGAGAATAATACCTACAGCATCTTTATTTAACAGATCTATAATTTTAATGTTAATTTTTAAATCAGGATAACGGCTTTTATCAAACTCTTCTATATCACGGGCAATACCCATCACTTCCGACCCTGGCTCAGTTTTATTCAGGTAATCTAAAAAATGCGAACTTACAAAACCTGTTATACCTGTGATTAATATTCTCATAGTAGCTGTTTTATTTTTGTTGCAGTATAGTGGCTGCTTTTTCTGCAATTTTGCCCCAGTAAAAATGATCAAAATAGGCTGAAGGAATAGATGATCTGGTATTGCTGTTAACTATTGCATCAACAAAGCTCTGCCAGTTATCGTCTGCTATTATTTTCATTTTTTCGCCGGTTATTGCCAGTGAAACACCAATAGCGCCACTTGTAGTTGTAACAACGTTCATATTATAACCAAGCGCTTCAACTAATTTTGTTTTTATACCTCCACCATCCATTACAGGGTTAATTAACATATCCGCACCTTTATAAAACAAAGTTATATCATCTACAAAACCGGCATAAATAATATTCTTATTGCCATAGTCCTTTAACTCATTATACGATGCTGCCAAATTACTTCCGCATATGATTATCTTGTACTTAAAATCTTTATTCTCCAGCAGCAAGGGGTTTATATTGGTAAGAATGTTATCCAAGGCATCTTTATTAGGTTTATAGTTTAAGGAGCCGTTAAATAAAATTATTCTTTCATCTTTTAAAATTTTATACAAAACCGAAATAGTCTCTTTTGCAGCATCTTTTTCTTCTTTTGCAGGTGGCCCTGTTAACTCAAACCCATAAGTGATAATAAAACATTTAGCAGGGTTAAGTTTAAATTTTTCAATGGCGTATTTTTCATCATCTTTTTGAATAAAAAAATTGTAGTCTGCAAAGCGATGTGTAACTCTTTCATAATTCCATAAAATCCTCCACCACCATTTGCCAATACTTTTAAATCTTTCTGCCTCTATATTTTGCGACCGTACCACCAATTTAATCCTGCAAAATATTTTCAGCAAAATACCC
>JAYSTT010000137.1:0-1679 GCA_043719495.1 Ferruginibacter sp.
CAACACCGCATTGGATGTTTTAATAAACAAAGCCAAAACAGAAAATAATTTTATTGGCTATTTAAAAATGGCTGATGATAAAATTTTTGTAAAAGAAATTGACAGTTATCTTTTTTTTCCTGTTGCTACATCGCCCTGGCAAATAATACCAACAGAAAAAGAATTGAACGAAGCCGTAACTTTTTCTTTAGAAAATATGGATAATAAAGAAAAGGTAACTGCAAAACTGTTTAACAACAATTATATCCACGAATTTTATACTGCTGTAAAACTGCAGAAAACAAAAACACCTGTTGATGCAGAAGTATACAAAATATCGCCACACGGCATTTACCTCAATATTATAGACGATAAAGTGCAGGCCAAAATCCCTCTTGCAAAAAATAAAACAGCAACTGATTTATTAAAAGATGTAAAGGTGGGGAATACAGTAAAAGTTATAATTAGTTATTTAAGCCCGGCTAAGATAATTGTTGAGCAGGTTCATTAATGGTAATACGGGCTAATCATAAAATAAACCACCACGCCAGTTACTGCTACATATAACCACACTGGATAAATAATACGCACAATTTTTTTATGCTTTTCATAATCGCCGGTTAAGGCACGGTATGCTGCAAATAAAATAAATGGTAATGCTAGTCCAGCTAAGGGAATATGTGTAATTAATATGGCCAGATAAACAGTACGCATACTTCCTACTGTAAGCCTTTCTGCCTCGCTCAACCCTTTTACACCGTCAGTATCGCCATAAATGGCTTCGCCGGCAAATAAATGATGGCAGATATAGGAGAGTAAAAATAATACTGATAATCCCATAGCAAACAACATTATCTTTTTATGAAGCAGATAATTTTTATTTTTTACTGCAACTAATCCTGCAATTAATAATACTGCAACCATAGAATTGGTAACTGCATTAATTAAAGCAAAAAAGTGTACATCAAAAGGCAAACTAATTTTACCTGCTAAATTGTATTTACCCAAAAATGTTATAGCAATAAATATAATTACAGAAAAAATGGAAATAAGCCATTTTGCTTTTGTATCGTTTTTGTGCCAGATTGGTTGAAGCATATTACCCCTGTTTATTTTTATTGCGGTTTAATAAAAGTGTTATTACCAAAACAATTGCTATGGCAATAAAAATTAAAGGCAGAATTGGAATAAAATCCCGTAACACAGATGGAGATGTTTTATCTCTTTCCAGCATCAGCAATGGAATATCCCTTACTAATTTTGTCTGTTTTACTGTATCAAAGCCATTATAAAAACCACGTACAATTTTGTTGCTGTCTAATAAAAAGAAATTCTCTGTATGAATAAATGCAGTATCCACCCCTGGGTCGGCAACATTGGCTTTCATTTCATTTAAAGCAAAATCATAAATTTCTTTTTTATCGCCGGTTACCATCCACCAGGTATCGTGGTTAATATTATAGCGGTCGGCAAATTTTCTTAATTGCGGTACACTGTCGTGTTCAGGATCAATACTTATAGAAATAAATTGTACAATACTGTCGTTTTTTACAAACGAATCCTGTAAACGCTTCATGCTTTTAGCAAGGCCAGGGCAAACAAAAGGGCAACGTGTAAAAAAGAAATCAAGTACAATTATTTTTCCATGCAAATCATACAAACTTACTTTTTTACCCAACTGGTTAGTAAATGCAATATTT
>JAYSTT010000138.1:0-4084 GCA_043719495.1 Ferruginibacter sp.
CTGCAAAGCGTTGTAATTTTTTTTGTGCCATGGGGCGCAAAGGTAATTAATACCGGGGTACTATAAAAAAATCCTGTTGTTATATCTTAAGCTGAAAACCTGCTCCTACAATTGACTTGAGTTGTAAAGCCGGAGAGCCTTTGTAATCTCCAAAAATCCTGGTATCGTCGTCATAAATAACATCAAAACTCCAGTTAAAGGAAAGCATTTTAAAAACTTTTATTGCTAAAACATTGGTCATGTAAACATCAACATTCCATGGATTTTTTTTGTAGTTGGAAAACATATCCAACCTTGATTTATAGGTAAGGTTTTTTGTCAGCTCTTTTTGATAGTTAACAGTGGCAAATGCCCCCAACTGATTAATAATGTTTTTACCCGTATCTACACCATAGGATGCTTTTGCCGCAAGGCTGTCATTTTCTACAATTACCCAACGGGAAGTAACTGGTGATGCAAACAGGGATAGTTCTTTTTTAGGTTTATAATCGAAGCCAAAACTCGTTAAAACATATCCGGGAGAAAGAAAACCTGATGCATATACCTTTTCCGTTTTAACTGAGTAAGAGTAGCCATTAAAAAATTGTGTTCTAAAATTAAAAAGGGTACCAACGGTCATTTTTTTACTGATAGAGTAATTTTGTTTTGAAACAAGGTCAATCCGATCATCATTTTTTCTGGAACCCAGTGTTGTTGTTTTTAAAAATCCCAACACAAGGTCAAGAGAATTATCCCAGTTAAAATTATTTTTTTTATAGGTGGCGTACAGGTTAAGTGTGGTATTAATATTAATAGAAAAATCATCACCCCCCGCTGCCCAGTTACTTAAACTACCCTGGCCAAGGTTTAAACGGTATAGGCCGCCTTTTTTCCAGGCTTTTTTTGAAGTATCTGGTGCAGGAACTTTGGGTACAATAAAACCAGACTCTAACTGAAGCGTTCGTATTGCTTTATCCTGTGCATTAATAAAAAGCGGAAATATAAATAGTACAATCAGGTTTGTAAATCTCATTTTGATGGAATAAGGGTTATTTAAGATGCAAAGAAAAGAATGTATTTGCAAATGTTATGCAAAAAATAATTGTAAAACCAGACTCATACTCAAAGCACCTGTTAGTGGTTTATGTAATGATGAATATGGTGGGTATATTTGCCTAAGCTTTTATTATTGATTTATTAGAGAAGTTAGCGGATAAAGGAAATTTAAGAAATGATTTTGCCATGCTTGCCGGAATTAATTTAGTAGCGATTATTTTTCAGCTTACTTTTTTGAGGCCAAAGGCAAATGATTTTATTGAAAGATAATATTTATAAAATTACAAGCATGAATTACAGCCAAAAAGAATTACAGGAACTATATAATTTTTACTCCAATCAATTATTGAATGATACCATTCCTTTCTGGTTTCCCCGTTCATTTGATACAGCAAATGGTGGTTTTTTATTGATGAGGGATGCAGATGGCAGTTTGATTGATGATGATAAAGCCGTGTGGATCCAGGGCCGGGCAACATGGATGTTGGCAACCCTATACAATACTGTTGAAAAAAAACAGGAATGGCTGGATGGTGCAAAACTCGGTTATGATTTTTTAAACAAATATTGTTTTGATGAAGATGGACAAATGTTTTTTCATGTAACCAGAGAGGGAAGGCCGATTCGTAAAAGAAGATATTTTTTCTCCGAAACATTTTATGTGATTGCTGCAGCTGCCTATGCTAAAGCAAGCGGTAATGAAGAAGCAGCACAAAAAGCAAGATATGTTTTTGGTAAATGTATTGAGTATGCAACCACACCCGGTTTGCTACAACCAAAGTTCACCAGCACAAGGCCATCCAAAGGAATTGCTGTACCCATGATAATGATGAACACGGCACAACAACTCAGGGAAACAATTGGTGACCCACGTTGTGATGAATGGATAACAAAATGGATAGCAGATATTGAAACCAATTTTGTAAAAGAGGATATTAAATGTGTAATGGAACAGGTAGCACCAGATGGAAGTATCATTGATCATATTGATGGAAGAACTTTGAATCCCGGCCATGCTATGGAAGGGGCATGGTTTATTCTGCATGAAGCAAAACATCGTAACAATGATATACATTTAATTGAATTGGGATGTAAAATGCTTGATTATATGTGGGAACGGGGCTGGGACAAAGAATATGGTGGCATTTTATACTTCCGTGATGTGTATAATAAACCTGTTCAGGAATACTGGCAGGATATGAAATTCTGGTGGCCGCATAATGAAGTTATCATTGCAACATTACTTGCATACCTGATAACTGGAAATCAGAAATATGTTGAATGGCATAAACTTGTGCATGATTATTCTTACAAACATTTTCATGATAAAGAAAACGGAGAATGGTTTGGTTACCTGCACAGGGATGCAACCATTGCACAAACAGCAAAAGGCAATTTATACAAAGGCCCTTTTCATTTGCCAAGACAGGAATGGTATTGCATGAAAATACTGGAAGAATGTTTAAAATAGTAGTAATGAAATTCAGCCTATTTTATTATTTTTTTTTGCAAAGCGAAGTTGAAAGTTGTAATTTTTTTTAACTAAAGGTTGAAATACATTTTTTATTTAAAACTCCTGTTGGTACTTTCAAAGGAACCGATTGGCAAAACCCGGTAAAATGGATGTTTACATGTATTCCAATAAACCCAAACTGATTAAAAGATCTGCAAAATGCAAAGCTTTAAATAAGTCGTAGGGGGACATTGAACCTGTTTCTTTTACATCCAATATTTATACAAATTCAGCTTTATCAGAGGTATGGTTTAACTTCGATGTTTCCGTTTTAGTTTATTTATGAACGGTCCATTTAATAAAATGGGGGTCTAATTAACGGAGTACGCTGTTTATAATGAAAGAGTTTAATGATATTATACAGTCTTTTGCACTGGAGCAACAACAGGGAAAAAGAACGGCCCTTGCATCCCTGGTTCACCTCGATGGCTCTTCATACCGCAGGCCAGGTGCCCGAATGCTTATTAATGAGGAAGGGCAATTGACAGGAGCTATCAGCGGCGGATGTTTGGAAGGCGATGCTTTACGTAAAGCTTTGCTGGTTATTGCACAGCAACATTCTAAATTAGTAACTTACTATACGGGAGATGAAGAAGATGTTTCTGTTGGCGTACAATTAGGTTGTGCCGGAATCATTCAGGTTCTTTTTGAACCCATTGACGCAAACGCAAAAATTAACCCCATCATTCTTTTACAAAAAGCAATTTCAAGCCGTCAAAAATCTGTACTCGTTACCTTATTTTCAATAGAAGAAAAAAATAAACCACAGGTTGGTACTTGTTTGCTGCTGGAAGAAGATAAAACAATTACAGGTGAAATTCCTTTTGCAGCAATAAAAGAAGCTATCATGAGAGATGTGTATACTGTTATGGAAACACAGGCTTCGGTATTTAAAAATTATGATGCAGAGAATAATCCGGTTACTGCATTCATTGAATTTTTACAACCTCCTGTTTCATTGGTGGTAGTGGGTGCTGGTAATGATGCCATCCCATTGGTAAATATGGCAACAGCAATTGGTTGGGAAGCAAGAGTGGTGGATGGCCGGAATACGCATGCAAAACCAAGGCGTTTTGTAAATGCTTGCCAGGTATTGGTGAGTAAACCCGAACAGGTGCTTGATCAGATTTTGATAGATGAGCAAACAGTTTTTGTACTTCTTACGCATAATTATAGTTACGATTTGGCTATGTTAAAAGTATTACTGGAACGCAAAGTTTCCTACATTGGTGTTTTGGGACCAAAGAAAAAATTAGAACGCATGCTTGCAGAGTTGAAGGTTCAGGGAATGAATCTAACTGATGCACAACTGAATTCTATTTATGGTCCGGTGGGTTTGGAGATAGGAGCCGAAACTGCAGAAGAAATTGCTTTGAGTATTATTGCAGAAATCAAAGCTGTACTTACAGGTAAGAAAGGCGGGTATCTTCGGGATAGCAAAGACTTTATTCATTCAAGATAAAATACAATCATAGAAAAAGAGAAATTGTATTAATAATGAAAGCAGATATAGCAAATTGTGCCATAATAATTCTT
>JAYSTT010000139.1:0-1673 GCA_043719495.1 Ferruginibacter sp.
CCATTGCACATCTTTCACCATATTTTTTAATAAGCGTATGGTACCAATGTTAAAAGATTTTTTATAAATAAGAATACCGTTGCTAAAAAAAGAAAGTTCAGTACTGCCCCCACCCACATCTATATACAGGTAGCTGTGGTCTTTATCCATATTTTCGGCAACATGATTTTCGTACACTAAATTGGCTTCGGTATCGCCACTAATTACTTCGATGGAAATATCTGTTTCTAATTTTATTTTTCTTATAATATCGGCAGCATTTTTTGCATCCCTCATAGCACTGGTGGCGCAGGCTTTTAAATGCTCTACACCATAGGCATTCATCAAATGTTTATAGGCTTTCATAGTTTGCATAACCATTCCAATTCTTGGCTTTGATATTTCACCACTTTCAAATACATCAAAACCAAGCCGTAAAGGCACCCTTACTAAATTGAGTTTATTGAAGGAGGGATTTTTTTTTTCGTCAACAATTACTTCGGTTATTAAAAGCCTTGCTGCGTTACTTCCAATATCAATTGCTGCTAATTTCAAGGTAAGTTTATTGGTTAATTAGTTTATTTGTTAGATACGCTTCCCTATTTACGAATTTACGGATTAACCTTTAATCTGGTCAACAAATAAATGGTTCTGTTTTATTGGAATATTTTGCAAGGATTTTTTTTGCACAATTACCTACTTTTAAATTTACAATAAATTGCCAACATGGTAAAACCCTGATTAAGCAATAAACCATTTAACTGATTGATCTGCGGTAGAGATAATTATAAGTTTCCAGCTGGCTGCGCACTTTTTTTGTATTGCGGGGATTCACATACTGGTTACTGAGTTCATTATCCAGTATCCTTGCTTTAATATTATCACTTAATTGAATTTGCAAAATATCTTTTAACTCCTGTTGAATTTTTTTAGAAAAAATGGGACAGGCGGCTTCAATGCGATGGTCTATATTTCTCACCATCCAGTCGGCACTGGAGATAAACACTTTTTCTTTTCCGCCATTATAAAAAATCATTACCCTTGCATGTTCCAGGTATTCATCAACAATACTGATGGCATACACTTCTTTAAACTTTGAGTTTTCGGTAAGCATACAAAATATGCCTCTTATTATCATATTAATTACCACGCCTGCTTTTGCAGCTTCGTATAATTTTGCAATTAATAATTCATCACTCAGCGAATTTAGTTTAAGCGTTATAGCTGCTGTTTTCTTTGCTCTTGCAGCAATTATTTCTTTTTGAATCAACTGCATCAGTTCCCGGCGCATTCCTCCGGGACTCACCATTATGGTTTTGCATGCTTTTAAAAAATGGGGGCGCATTTTTGGTAATTCCAGGTAATGAAATATGCGGTTTACATCGGCCATAATATTTTTATCAGCAGTTAATAAACAATGGTCACCATATATCCTGGCAGTTCTCTCATTAATATTTCCGGTGCTAACAAAGCCGTAATGAATGGGGTGGTTATTTATTAGCTTTTTTATTAAACAGAGTTTGGCATGTACTTTCATATCTGGCACACCAATTAAAACTTTAACACCTGCTTCTTCCAGTTCTTCTTTCCACTCTAAGTTGGCTTCTTCATCAAATCTTGCCCTTAACTCCAGTACAGCAGTTACCTGCTTGCCATTGCGTACCGCATTAGTTAGTGCATTAATTATTTTAGAA
>JAYSTT010000140.1:0-4077 GCA_043719495.1 Ferruginibacter sp.
TGTTTTTTTATCAATCCAAACCACATCCATTTTTATGGCTGTTAATTGTTGCCCCAGTTCGTCATGAATTTCCCTGCCAATTTTTTTACGTTCCTCTTCCCTAATTGTTTGCAGGTGAGTGGTTAGCTGGCGCAATTGTTCAGTTGTTTTTATTATTTCTGCTTCTGCATTTTTCCGTGCTGTTATATCCCGGGTAACACCCAACAACGATATTATTTTTCCTTCAATATTTTTAAGCGGCACGGCATGTGTTTCTAACCAGCGGCTGGTTCCTTTTAACCCTGTTATTTCAAATTCCAACTGCCCCGGTTTTTCTTTAAATACATTTTTGGTAAGGGCTAAAAATGCTTTGCGGTAAGGTTTATTTATTATTTCTATTACCGAATGCCCTTTTACCTGCTCAAGATCATCCGCTTCTATCATGGCCAGCCCCGCAGGGTTCATTTCTATTAATTCGCCTTTAGGCCCCAGTATTTTTATACATTCGGGTTCGGTATTGTAAATGGTTCTCAGCCGGTTTTCACTTTCGGCCAATGCCTGCTGGCTTTTTTTACGCTCAGATATATCACGAACAAATGTTAGCAACTTTCCATCAGATAATAACTTTGCATTTACTTCAATGTTCATTACCACACCATCTTTTACTTTCATTATCCTTTCTACAATCATTGTTTTACCTTCTTTAAGTTCCTTAAAATGAAAAGGATTTTTTTTAAGGTCTTCCATTATTGCAAAATCGTAAATTGTTTTATTCATCAACTCATTTTCTGTAAATCCTGATAATTTACAGGCACTACTGTTAACCGTAGTAAACTTACCGTTTTCATCAGCAATAAAAATAGCATCGGATGCCTGCTCCACTAAAGTGCGGTATTTTTCCTCACTTTCTTTTATGGCTTCTTCTGCTATTTTACGTTCATTAATATTTATCCAGTATCCTACCATTTCAAGCGGTTTACCGGCGGCATCAACAATTAATTTTACTTCATCGTGCATCCATAAATAACTGCCCTCTTTTATGCGGAACCTGTATTCATGCGTATGATAATTATTTACAAATAAATCTGTCAGTTCTTTTGTAACCCTGTCTTTATCATCAGGATGTATATTATCTGACCAAAAGTTGGGAACACCAACAAATTCCCGTGGAAGATAACCGGTTTGTTCTGTAATATTATCACTTATAAAGGTTGCCGCAAAAGGAAATACTGCCTGGGCCGAATAGATAACTGCCGGTGTGGATGACAACAAAAACTGAAGCCTTTGTTCGGCATTTTGTAACGCTTTTTCGGCATTTTTACGTTGGGTAATATCCCTTAAAATTGAAATCACTTTTCCTGTATCCATTAATTTGGCACTTATCTCTACATTTACCAGGGTACCATCTTTTTTCTTGATTATTCTTTCTGTATATACCGGGTTTCCTTGTTTAATTTCTTCTATTTTTATGGGATTGATTTTTAATTCTTCTGCAGGGACTATATCTGTTGCATTCATTTTTTTTAATTCCTCAATGGAATAGCCGGTTAATTTTGAGGCACTCAGGTTAGCTTCCAGGAGGCAATTGCCTTCCAGGTCTACTTCAAAAATACCATCGCCTGCCTGCTCTACCAGGGTTCTGAATTTTTCTTCGCTTTCTTTTAGGAATAATGCTGCTTTTTTACTTTCGGTAATATCCATCATACTACCAATTAAGCGTATGGCTTTACCTTCTTTATTACGCTCAATAAAAGTGCGGCCATATACATATATCCATTCTTTATTTTTTTTATTAAAACGGTATTCTTCAATAAAATTATTACTGCCCGAAGCCAGTGCCTGCTCTAACCCCTTTACTATACCTTCCCTGTCATCGGGATGTATACTTTGTTTCCATTGTTCATAATCAGGTACCGCATCCTGCATAGTTAATCCATATAATTGCTGATGTGTTTTATTGCCCCAAATTTTTTGGGTTTCAAGATCCCAATCCCATAGCCCATCGTTGGTTGCATTACCAATTAGTTCGTACCGTTCATTTGCTTTTATAATTTCATCTGCTGCTTTTTTGCGTTCGGTAATATTTCTCATGGCGCAGGCAATACCTGTTATTTTATCTTCAATAATGATGGGATCAATCTTTATTTCAAACCAAAGTAAATCGGTACTATTTGCCTGTGGAGCAAATAATTCAGTTAGTACAGTTTCGCCTGTCAGGCCTTTACTATAAAAACCCTTCCAATATTGCAGATATTCTTCAGGAAAATATTCCTGTTTTAAAATATTCTCCCCGGGCTTTATAACAATTCCGCCAAATTCTTTCAGATATGCTACGAAAGCATTATTTGCAGCTATTAGTGTATACTCATTACTTACACTCCACAACAGGTCAGTAGTGCTGTTAATTAATGCGTTATTTTCCTTACGTTCCTTTGCTTTTTCAAATTCTACTTTTTTATGCTCCGTAATGTCAATGAAGCTGATTACCACTTCTGTTATCTCGTTGTTACTATTAAAAACAGGAAACCCATTTACAATAAGCCACACCATATCTTTAGTAGCAGGCCGGTTAACAGCAGCTATTAAATTTTTAATAGGTTGCTTACTGGCAATGATTTGGTTTACCGGGTACTTATCAACTGGTAATGGAGCATTTTTATCGTCCATAAAACTCCAGTTGGGACCAATAGCCAGTTTGCCTTTCAGCTGGCCATCACTTAATCCGAGTAATTGTGAGGCTTTGGGATTAGAAGTAATAATAGAAGTATCTGCAGCATGAATTACAACACCTGCATCCAGGTTATTTAATAAACTGCTATATCTTTCATTTGATTTTATTAACTCTTCTTCCGCATTTATTCTTTCTGCAATATTAATACCTGTTCCCAGCATGGCGGGTTGGCCATTGTAGGTAATGCCTACACCAGTAAAAAAAAAAGGAATTTTTTCTCCGTTTTTAGAAAGTACACGGGCTTCCACATCGGCGAACCCTTCTTTGTATGTTTTTTCAAGCGATTGCTTTACAGCTGTTTGATCTTCAGCATCAAATAAGGTAATAGGCACAATTTTTTCCAACTCCTCTGCTGTGTATCCCGAAACTTTTTCAAATGCCTTATTCCATCTCAGCATTTTTGGTGTAGGATCGGCCAGATAAAATAAGCCCGGTAAACTATTGATTATTTTGTCGGACAATTCTTTTTCTTTTTCTAACTCCTGCTCTGCCTTAATCCTATCGGTCAGGTCTCTTACAATGGCAAGCAGTTTACCATCGGGCAATTGCTTTGCACTTATTTCAACAGATACAACCTTGCCATCTTTTCTTTTTAATTTTCGCCGCTGAATTACTGTTTTTCCGGCCCTTAGCTCATCAAAGCGAAATGGAATAAATTCATCTTCTTTTGCTACAAGGTCTTTTATATAAAGATTGGAAAATTCTTTTTTTGTATACCCGGATAATTGACAGGCGCTTTCATTTACATCTACATATAATCCATTTTCATCTGCTACAAAAATACCATCAGAGGCCTGCTCAACTAAGGTTCGGTATTTTTCTTCACTGTCCATAAAGGTAAACGCTGTTTTTTTCTTTTGTGTGATGTCTTTAAAAAAAATGGTTAGCCCATCAGGTGAAGGATAAATATGGCTCTCGAACCATTTGTCATAAGGCGCATAATAATCTTCTAAATAAATATATTGCTGGGTTTGCATTGCCTTGTTATAAGCTTCATAAAAAGGCTGGTTAACCCCTTCAGGAAATTCAGTCCAGATATGTTTGCCTATTATATCTTCGGGGTTACGATTAAATATTTGCCCTGCCTTTTTATTCACGTAAGTATAACAGCTATTGCTGTCAAGGCCCACAAAAGCATCGCTAATCCGTTCAAGGGTTTCTGCCAGTATATCTTTTGTTTTTTGGTGATTACCACCTGTTTTACTGAGCTCCATAAGAAATTATTTATTTTAAAAAAATAATGACTTTACAGCATCCAGAGTCATTTAAATAAAAACGTTACCCTCTTTATGTAAGTTAAGAAAAAACTATATAAAATATAAAATATAAATAATAAGAAAAACCTCAATGGAATTTTACCTAACTGT
>JAYSTT010000015.1:0-10873 GCA_043719495.1 Ferruginibacter sp.
GAAAATTTCTGAAAGCCCGGCAACGGTGCGGTTAACCGTTACATTGCCGTTATAAGTAGAAGCATTGTCGAAGCTACTATAAAATGTTCCCGTTCCTGCAATGTTAAATGTAGCATTACCATTAAAAGTATTAGGAAACTGGTATCCTTCACGAAAATCTGACGTACCATTAGGATTGATGATTATATTATCATTAATGACAGATTGCCTTAAGTATTGTAGGTTTGTTCCATTTAATGTTATTGAAATATCAGTAGCCCCATTGCTGTTGTTTAGTGTAGCTCCGTTAATATCAAATATGGCGTTACTGGTTAAGGTAAAGCCGTTAAAGTCTAATCCGCTACCAAGGCTCATTGAAAAATTATTTATGGTAACGTTGTTTGCCAATATGGGTTTATTGGCAGTATTGGGAATGATAACATTACCTGTTGCAATGGGTACTATAGCTGGCGTCCAGTTGGCGGCGGTGTTCCAGTCGGTGCCGGCACTGCCGTTCCAGGTTTGGGCTTTAATAACAATGCCTGCAAGCACCATAAAAATAAAAAATAAAAATTGCTTTTTCATGTAAGTAAAATTTAAGGTTTTAAAAAAGGTGGGGCGGATGTGTTGCAGATAAAGTTGATATGCCGGAAAATTGATTTGATATCAGCAAATACAAACAGGTTTTTCAGATAATT
The DNA here is from genome assembly GCA_043719495.1 of Ferruginibacter sp. Lineage (GTDB taxonomy): Bacteria > Bacteroidota > Bacteroidia > Chitinophagales > Chitinophagaceae > Ferruginibacter. Next base: position 678 of record JAYSTT010000015.1, read on the forward strand.
GGGTTGGCATTATTCGGCTTTAAACAGCTACTAATATTTATCAAATAAACGCTAAGTACAAAATGCCCGCAATAATACTTTTGGATTAGAAAGGATAGAAAACCCATTGATTGATTAATTTAATAACCCAACCGATCTTTCTTTTAACAATTTTCTTACTTATTGCGCCTCTTGGGATTCCTGACAAGTTGCAAAATCTTTTGCATAAAAAGTTCTTTGAGAACAGGCTGCAGGGCAACCATTTTTCCATTGAACAAAGTACCGGCCATAAGTAAACTCTTTTACAGAAGATGCGCCGGCAGCCAGATCGATATTAACTACAGCGTCAAGAGGGATATATTGTGCATTAAAAGTTTTGGCAACTTCTACCCGTAAAAGACCAGTGCTATTGTTTGTAAAAGTTACCTTGGTTGTATTGTTGTTTTCGCAGGCGGGTACCGAATCACCGGATGATTTACTGCAACTGAATGATATGCTGGTAATAGCTAGGAATAAAAGCATGGTTTTAATTGATTTCATGTTATTATTTTTTTAATGATAGATAGATAGCCGGAACTTATTTTTTTGGTATTGTATAAATAAAGGTTAAGGTGTATGAAACAAAAAAAGTTTAATTTTTTTACAGTATTATTTCCACTTTTCAAAAGGGGTTTTAGGCAAAGCCATGGCACATGGAGCCGCTTATGCAAACTGTTTTTTCAATAGATAAAGGAGATAATATGTTGAAGCAATACGCAAATGAAATATTTTCAAATATTTATTATTAAAGGCTGGCAGGCAATAATCCTTTTGGATTAGATGGGATTTAAGAAGCTATTGCGTAATTTGACTGTTAAACCAAACAGTGTCTGGTGATAATACGTTGTAGCATATTGTTTTTTCTTCTATCTATGTTTTGTAATGACATTGAGGCTCAGAACATTTTCCGCTATAATACTTTTAGCTATAGTGTAAATGAAGGGCTTTTACAAAGCACCATTGCTGATATTGCCATTGACAAAAATAATTTTTGCTGGATAAGTTTTCCTAATGGCATACAAAAATTTGACGGCAAAAATTTTATCAATATACCCTTGCAGGCGGGTCTGCCCAACAATAAGTTTGTACTTTTTTTTAAATGCTGCAACGGCGATTTATTGATAAGCCATAACGAGGGAATCACTAAATACGAAATTGACCGCAATGGCTTTACCCTCATTTACAAAAATGCGCCGGGTGTAAGCAAACCGGTAATTTTTATTGGAGAGGATGAGGGCATCATTTTTTTTTATAGCCAAACCGGCATTATTACAGGGGTAAACAATAAAACTTATAAACCTTTTACAGAAACAAAAACAGGCCTGCCTGCTTCCGGCACATTATACACGCCAACATTCAGCGATAATATTATCAATCATAAAGCAGGGTTCATTCTTTATAATAAATTGTATCTCTGGGATTTGAAACAGAACAGGCTGCAGGCCGGCTCTAATGCGGTTCCTGACCTATCCCTATATCTGTTGCATTTAAAAACAGAGAACGAAGTTTTATATTACACCAATACAACAAATAATGCACTACAACTTTACAACTTTGTAACCCAAAAAAACAATGTCTTTGTTGTAAAAGGCAAAGACGATAAACTAATTGGCCGTAGCAATATCCTTTCCTGGAAAAACAAAATTCTTATTTCCTTCAGTAACAGATTATTTGAAACAGACTCCTCTTTTACAACGCTGCAAACAGAACTGGTAGATTTTCAAAACCAGGCCATTGGCGGTAATTCAACTATCTCAAGTGGTGGTATCAAAGAAGATAATTATGGCAACCTGTACATTCAAACAGTAACCGGCGGCATAAAAAAAATAATCGGCAACAATAATCAGATAAAATATTATGGTACGCTTAAAAAAGAAGATAACAATATAGTAAGCCTGTTGCCGGATAAAAAAACCAACCGGATATTGGCAGGTACTACAGGTAGCGGCTTGCTGGTATTTGATACATTACAGCGGCTGATAAAACATATCAAAACACTGCCGGGCAGCAATCTTCCCTTTATTATCAACTGCATTATAAAAAATAACCAGGGAGATTATCTTTTATTTGTCTGGAGAGAAAAGCAGGTGTGGGTTTTAAAAAATGATTTATCAGCAATGGCTCCTGTTGCTATGAATTCAGCACTGCCCGAAAATAAAAAAGACATAAACTTCTTTGGTAATTTTTTATTTCAAAATCAAAGCGGAGCCATCACACAATCGCAGGGCAAATTATACAAAGCTAATTTTATTGATAATACCATTGTACAACATGAAATAAGCACCGCTTATATTATGGGCGGCCTGCTGCACAACGATTTTATCATCACCCATGGAAACGATGAACTGATTTTTGTAGATGCAGCCACTTTTGCAGGCATTAAAAGGGTTCCTTTCAAAAACACCGGGTCAGTAAGATGTTTTGCCCACAACAAAGCGAATGATATTTACATGGGCAGCAATAATGGTATTTATAAAATTGATGAAAATGGAAAAATACTGCAACATCTTACCAAACAAAACGGCCTGCCTGATGATTGTATTTATGCCATGGTTTTTGATGATAATAATAATTTATGGTGCAGCACCAACAAAGGTATTTTCCGGCTTAATAAAGACAACAGTATTTTTCAATTAAAAAAAGAAGATGGCCTGCAGGAAAATGAATTTAATACCAATGTGGTGGCAAAAACTGCTGATGGAGAGTTTTTTTTCGGCGGTGTTAATGGGGTAAGCAGTTTTTATCCTGCATCCATTGGCAGTTTTAATGAAAAAATAAACCTGTTTTTTACGCAAATAAAGGTTAATAACGAAGTCTGGTTTAAAGATACTGCGGTATGGAATATTGATAAAATTGATTTGCCGTATAATAAAAACTCTTTGTCTTTCGATTTTATTGCCATGGCCAATAAAAACCCCGGTCAGTATATTTATCAATATCAAATGGAGGGTATTGATAAAGAATGGGTACAGAATAACGATTTGCAAACAGTACGGTATTTTTTACCACCCGGCGATTATGTGTTTAAAATATATGCTTCCCGTTCTTTTGATAAAGATGCAAAGCCGATGAAAGAAATACATATCATTGTCAATCCGCCTTTCTGGAAAACATGGTGGTTTTTAAGCGGTGTACTGTTATTGTTTATTGGCGCACTGGCTTTTAGCATTAACAAGTACAATAAAAATAAATACAAACAAAAACTAACGGATGTAGCCAACGAGTATAAAATACAATTGGAAAGGGAACGTATCTCCAGGGATTTGCACGACAGTATAGGTGCATACGCCAATGCAGTTTTATATAAAACAGATTTATTGGAAAACGAAAGTGATATACCGGCGAGAGAAGGGCTGATGAGTGATTTAAAATTTGCATCAAAAGATATTATTACCTCTTTACGGGAAACTGTTTGGGCATTAAAAAAAGACAGTTACACCGGCGAAGATTGTTTGGTACGTATCCGCAATTTTATTCAGCCACTGTCCCGCTATTATAAAAATATCAATTTTAAAATTGATGGGGATGTACCGGCTGGTTTAAATTTTCATTATACCAGGGCACTTAATTTGGTACGCATTATACAGGAAGCGGTGAGCAACAGTATTAAACATGCCGGTGCAAAAAATATTTACCTCCACAGCAGTAATGAAAACGGCAGGTGGAAGCTTACTGTAAAAGATGATGGCGTGGGTTTTGATTACGAAACTGTAAAACAATTAGAAGCAGGTAACGGTTTAAATAATATGCAGCGCAGGGCTGCCGATGCAGGTTTTATTTTTAGTATTGAAAGTGAAGCTGGCAGGCAAACGGTGATTTCGGTTATTGCATAGCTGTACTGCCATCTTATCCTTTTGGATTATAGGTTATGCTTTTTATTGCGCCTAATTTTATAGTAACAGTTTATATATGCCCGTAAATATTGGTATTGTAGATGATAATGCAAGCAACCGCAATATTTTAAAAAATAAATTATTGCGGCATGGCCAATTTGAAATTACACTTATTGCTGCAGACGGAAAAGATTTTTTAGATAAAATGCAGCAATTAGAAATTGATGAATTACCTGCTGTAGTATTAATGGATTTAGAAATGCCGGCCATGGATGGAGTGGATGCAATTGCCGCAGGTTCTTTTTTATACCCTTCTGTAAAATTTGTTGTGCTTACCATTTTTGATGATGAGGATAAAATATTTAGCGCAATAAAGGCCGGGGCTTTTGGTTACTTGCTAAAAGATGAAAGTGCAGAAAACATTACCGATATGCTTTGGCAAATGTATGAAACGGGTGCAGGGCCAATATCGCCGGGTATAGCACATAAAATATTACAACTGGTACAGCAAAATCAGTTAACGCTTACTCAAAAAAAAACCGGGCCGGTTAAAACCTTTTTTAATCTTACCGAACGGGAACATGAAATACTATTGCTATTGGTAGATGGTTTACTGTACAAGCAAATTGCCGACCAGTTAAATATAAGTGCCAACACCGCTAAAAAACATGTAATGAATATTTACAGCAAGCTGCATGTAAACACCCGTACGCAAGCCATGCATATTGCACAGGAGAAGGGGCTGTTATAAAAAAGGCTGTATTTAAAGTATAAAAATGATATATCCTGCGGAATATAAAGCCGTGATTGACACAAAATAATTTATACCAGTGCAACGTAATTATTTGCCGGGTTGTCAATAATAAACAATGCGGTTGCTTATTTCATTATTATCATTATCTATTTGTTTTTTTGTTTCTTGCCAAAAACAAAAAACTAAGGCTATGGCTTTTGAAGGGGTTTGGGTAGAAAGTTCTTTACGGTTAGATACACTGGATTTTGATTATGGCAACCGGGTGGATTGGAGTGGCCAGGGCAATGTACTATCTTTTAAAACTAATATATATACGGATACAGTGATTAACCCTAATTTTCCGGTAAGCCATAGTGCTTTGTATCAGTATTTTTTTACCAATAACAAAACCAAACTTAATCTCAGAAATTTTTATAGCTCCAGCACAGGTTATGGCGAATATACTTTTACCCTTTCACCCGATTTAAAAAAGTTTACTGTTGATAAGTTTTATAACAGAAGGGCTTTGCCTGTGGTTATTGAGTTTGTGAGAATACGATAGTGTAATAAACAGGCCGCATATAAAAAATTATACAAACTTTCTTCATTACACTATAAAAAATATATGTTTCAAGATAGCGTTATGGTATTCTCCTTTGTGTTAATACAAAAATCCGTGCCTTCTAAAAAGTCAAGCCCAAGTAGCCCATTGTAGTCGGAGAAAATACCGTGGGCCAAAAAATCGTAAACCTGAACCTGAAAGTTTTCTTTTGTTAAACCAAGTGATGCAAAAGTATTAATCTCAAAAACTTCGGTTTCTATAATTCCGTTAGCAGTTTCAATTTCAACAGTTCCAATATTATCTTTCAGGTCGTGCCCAAGTAAATACAAGGCATTGCTGTCGATGGTTGTATTTGTTGCGCCAGTATCAAAAATCATTTTCAATTCATACTTGTTGTCAATTTCAATATTCACAAGTATAAGTCCGCTTTCTGGCTCCCGTTTAAATTAATGGGTCATTTTGTAATGCGGTTAAATATACCTGTAATTTTTCTTGCAGGTTTAAAAGTACCTGTATAAATTAAAGTTATTTTATCGAAGTTTAAAGTTTTGTCCCTGCCGATGTAACAAACTTCTTTTTTATCTTTACTATGAAATAAAGGGATGCCTGAAAGAACGTCAATTTTACTGTCGTCCATAACGGGATTTCCAAGCAAAACCCATTCGTCTGGGTAAAGGGCTTTTATGTCTGCAATATTTATTAATTGTCCCATTTGGGGGTTTGTTTAAGGTGCAAATTTACAATTTTTATCCGTCATAGTCAAGTTTGTGTAGTTGGTTTTGACAGGCACTGCGCCTTGGTTTGTAAAACATGAAACATTATTTGGTAATGCTAAGGAGGTTAAATTTTTTGCTTCAATGTATTTTGTAACTTATTGTTTTATCACCTTTCGTTTCCTGCCACGAACCGAGGCGTTGAATACATTAAAGAGCCCCGCCAAAAATGGCAGGGCGTTTAAAGAAAAAAAACCTACTTACATTCTTAAGCCTTATCACCATTTGGCAAATACGTTAATACTGTTTTTACTTTTAAATTTCTAATTACTTTTTGTTTTATGTATTTGTAACTTATTGTTTTCCTGCCCTTCGGCAAATATTAAAATTTAGCAACCAGCCCAACCTGTGCAATGGAGCCGGCTAAAAGACCAACTTCTGCATAGGCTCCAATTTGATTTGTAAAATAATATCTGGCTCCTAAAGCGCCAGTTATACCAAAAGAAGCCGGTACAGCAAATATCACAGATGGGTCAGCGGTTGGGTCGTTATCTTTATAATTATACTTGAAGCTGCCAATACCCAAACCAAGGCCTACGTAGGGGTCAAACTTATCCGACTTTCCAAAATGGTAGTTTGCCCTGGCAAATGCCTGAAAAGAAGTTAAAGTTTCAGTAGATGTGTAGGACGAGGAATTTCTGGGTGCAGTGGCAGTAAGCTTGCTATAACCTGCCTGCAGCCCAACACCTATTTTTTGGGATACGCCATATTCAAACCCAATACCAACGGGGCCAGTTACTGATAATTTGGTGCCTGATTGTTTAAATAATTTTTTCCAGCTATTTCCAAAACCGTAGCCGGCATTTACCACAGCAGTGCCTTTACCACCCCAGCTTGCAGTACTGTTTTGGGCAAATGTGGAACTGGAAAATGTGATTACACAAATGATGATTAAGATAGTTACTTTTTTCATTGCTGATTTTTTAGTCTGATTAAAAAATTTATTTAAAGAGAATTCATAAATGCTACTGCTTCATCCTTCCCCAACTTTGTGTACCACCCAATTCCACATTGGGGTCAAAGGCTGGGTTGTTGCTCATAATATAACTGCCATCGCCTTTGCTCCAGGCATTGCTGTAGCCGCTGGTCAATTCTACTTTGTTGCCATCGGCATCTGTCCAGTTATCCACCCCACGTAAGTATTGCCCAAAGCCATCGTTATTTTTTGAGAAAGCTGCAGTGCTGGCATCATTTTTTTGTTCCCAATTGCGGATGATATTTTCGCCCTGCTGCTGTTGCACAGCATGTATTTCCTGTATATGCTTCCAGTTATTGTCTTGTATATTTTTACCTTTAGCAATAAAAAAATTTGTTACCGCATTAAACCAGGTTGGGTTTAGTTTGGTACTGCTAAAAAAAGTACTCATTATTTTTCGGGCCATAGCTTCGTTACCAGCCTTATATTTTAATACCATCCTCATACTTACATAGCATTGAATATTGCTGGCCATGCCACCCTGTGTACCCGGTACGGTTACAATAGTCTGCATAACGGTGCAAACAGCCAGCCCTTCTTTACCATCTGCAAATTGCAGCAAACCCTCTGCAGCACTGCCCCGGTGGCTGTAGGCATTGTTACCAGCCTGCCTTGCCAACTGTGTTTGTTGCATGGCGCCGGCATCCATTAATTGTTGCAGTTGGGGTATTACTTTTGCAGATTTTGCCTGTGCATTTATTCCAGGTGCAAGGGTATTGCGTATGTAACCTGCCGCATCTTGCGGCTGTGCAAGGTTGCACACCACTGCATAAAATCCCCGGCGCATAGCATCTAATTGTACAGCATCGGTACTCCAGTCAAATTGAGTGGCTGGGTAAAATATAAGCTCATAATCGCCATCGGCCGATTTTGCATTTGCCGATACCTGTACTATTTCGGGCAGGCATTTGCTATACATATTCCATTGCACATTACTGGTCATCTGCCAACTGGCCGGTAGTACAAATGAGCTTACTTCTACCGGATTATCAAAGCCCTGTTTATCTTCTACCCTAAAGCGTTTTAAAATAACATAGTCTTTGCCTTCTGTCATATTGGTAGTTTTGTTAGATGCTGTTTTATTGTTTTTATTTTTTTGCGTTGATTGTGCATTGCAAGAAAATAAGATGGAAATAAAGCTGGCAGCGATAAATAGTTTATACATGGTTTAATTTCTTTTAATGATGTTAATTGGCACCTGCAGGCCTTGTGTACGTAACTTCTACTGTGTTTGAGTTAATACCCGATGTTGTTGTTATAAAGTACTTAATAACAGCGGTACTTACGGTACCAAACCGGATGCAGCCGGTAAACGTTACAATATTGCCACTTTTTACAGAACCACCTGTAGTAACAGCTGGGTTTGACCCCACCTGTTCCATCAAGCTCCAGTTACCAGCCGTCATCTTATTGCCCGGGTCGGAAACTGTAAAACTCATGGCGTTTGGGCTGCCCTTAGCCCCGGCATCAACGTTGCAACTGTTGATAGATGCGTAGGTAACACTGTTAAAGCTCAGGGTTATTGTTGACGTGTCTGTTGGTGTGCTGCTTTTTTTGCAAGCACTAAAAGAAAGTAATGCTATTGCTGTTGCAATAAAGTAAAAAAATTTTTTCATTGTTTTTCATTTAGTGTAGTAAATAGTGTTTAAAAAATTGTATGTTATGTTGTTTAGACCTCACCCCAACCCCTCTCCAAAGGAGAGGGAACTGGATTGGGGTTGTTTTAAAATTTGAAATGCTTCAGTCAATAGCTGGGATAGCGATGACTAAGTTTAGCGATGACATCTTTTAAAAGATGTCATCGCTTTTAAAATTATTGAACTACAAAAACTCCTGTAGCCGCAGCACTATTAGTACCATTAGTAAGGCTTGTGGCAGTTCCATTTTTCCATACCACTGCTTTGGTTGTTGCGGTGGTTTCATATCCTGCTAAATACACATCAGTATTTAAAACAAACTGACATGTTACGTTTCCTGCATTGGCAAACGCTGTTGCTGTGCCATTTTTCCAACTAATTGGCTTGCCAGCATCGCTACCTGCAGCAACAACATCGGTACCTATTAAAGCAATACCCCAAACGAAAGTATTAGCGGTGGTGCTGGTAACTGGCAATGGAACGGCAGTGCCATTTTTCCAATATTTTGCCTGGCCTACAGTACCATTGCTCTCGTTGCCACATACATATACATCGGCACCATTAACAAATACATCGCCGCCAGCAGCTACTCTTGTACCATCGGTAAGGGATGTAGCTACGCCGTTTTTCCAGTATTTAGCAATGGATTTTGTACCAGGGCCGTTGTTTTCAAAACCAGCCACATATACGTCGCTACCGTAAACTCTTACACTCAATGCTCCTGAGCTATTTACCAATGCAGATGATAATTGTGTAGCAACGCCGTTTTTCCAGATTTTTGCAATATCGTTTCCGCCGTTGTTATTTTCCCAACCTACTGCATACACATCTGTACCCGAAACATAAATACAAGCCAAAAATGCATCGTTGGTGCCATTGGTCAATGAAGTAGCTACTCCATTCTTCCATATTTTGGCTACATTTTTAGTTCCGTTGTATTCGATGCCGCCTGCATACACATCTGTGCCGGCAACAAAAACAGTATTAGCAGAAGCATTTTGAGTGCCATTGCTAAGCGATACTGCTGTACCATCTTTCCAATATTTAGCAACTCCTTTGGTTCCGTTACTTTCATAGCCAGAAACATAAACAACAGGGGTTGATGTAGGCGGAGTTGGTGTAGGGTCGCTTTTTTTACAAGCACTAAAAGAAAGTAATGTAATTGCTGTTGCAATAAAATAAAAATACTTTTTCATGTTTTTAATTTTAGTTTAATTGTTATTATAAGTGTTTGTAAAAAATTATTTTTCCCTCGCTTTGTATTCAATAACCATACAACCTGTTGCATCTTTTTGTGCAAGGGTTTGCTGGTAATTACCTTCTATTTGTATTTTACCCATGCCTTTACTGTACACCATTACTTTATTAGCATCAATACTAAGTTTTACCATACCATTGCCACGCTGGTCAATAGTTAGTTCGTTGGTTTTTACCACATCTTGTGTAAACACGGCTGCATCGTCTTTAATTTTTAAATTGCTTAACTGGTTTACGGGTATAATTACAAAGGGTTCGCTATCAGAAAATAAACTGCTTTTTTGTTTTACTACCAGCTCGCCATTGTGCACTTCGGCAGTAATTTTTCCGTTTTTGTACAGTAGTGCGCTGTCGCTGCTGCGCTGCACCAGTATCACTTTCATATTGCCATGCAGGCAAATCCGGGT
>JAYSTT010000141.1:0-4075 GCA_043719495.1 Ferruginibacter sp.
GTATTTGAATTTGATCCTATTAGTCTGGTTTTTACTGAGGTATTAAATTTTCCATTGAACTATAACAGAGGTAGTGGTAATACTAGTGCCACTCCATTCCCAAATGGAGTACCAGCCGGCTCAGGTTATACCAACCCAAATGTAGCCAACTGGAGACCTTGGAATGATGTTTATACTACTGCGGCCACTTTTCAATGGAGTTGGTATGATGCGGCATGGAGAGAAGGCGGATATTCGCAACCAATTTTTGCCGGACTTGATTTTGACGATACAGGAAATATGATCATTGGCCTTCGTGATCGTTTTGGTGATATGCTTGGTGATGGTGTATATGATCCGGGAGGTAATATACTGATGGAAGCGGATGGTAATGGTGATTTAGTACGTGCTGTGTTAAATGGTTCAGGCACTGGCTGGAATTTCATTACAAGCGAAGCTACTAATGGAACTGAATTTTTTGGAGATGATAGTTATGGTAGCTTGCACGAAGAAACGTCGATGGGCGGATTAACTATATACCATGGAGCAGGGCATATTATAAATACGGCTATGGACCCGGTAAGTAATTTGTCAGGTGGATTTGACTGGACAAAGTTTTCTGATGGAAAACTGGACAGAAGTTATGAAGTAATCCGCCGGGCATCAGGTGATGCAATTACCTCACATATGTTTGCAAAAGCAAATGCTTTGGGGGAAATTGAACTACTTTCAAATGCAGAGCCAATACAAATAGGTAACCGTATTTGGAATGATATCAATAAAAATGGTATTCAGGATCCGGATGAACCCGGCATTCCCAACGTAGTTGTTGAATTAACAGGCCCGGGGGCAGACTTGATTTTAGGTACAGCAGACGATATTGTTCTTGCTACAACAACTTCGGACATTAATGGCAATTATTATTTTAAAACATTAAGCATTCAGGATAGTCGTAAACCAATAAATTACACTGGTATTAATGATATATTGCCAGGGTTCGATTATCAGGTACGTATAACCACAAACCAGTCAGTTTTAAATTTTAATGGGTATTCAATAACACTACCTGATGTTGGATCAAAAGATAATATTGACAGTGATGGTAAATCTATAGCTATTGGTGTCAATAATTTTCTGGTTATAAATATTAATACTAACAATATTACACATGATCTGGATTTTGGTTTTGGACTGTTTAGTGTAATATTACCGGTAAAAATTGAAAGTTTTACTGCAATACCACAAGGCAATAATGTAGTTTTAAATTGGGTAGTAAGTGAAGAAGTTAATGCAGCAAATTATGAAATAGACTTTAGCACTGATGGAACACATTTTATTAGTATTGGTACCAAAACGGCAAACAATGCCAGCAATTACAATTTAATACATACCTCACCAATCAAGGGTATCAATTACTACCGTTTAAAACTAACTGATAAAAATGGCCAGGTAGTTTATAGCGAAATACGTAAAGTAAATTTTGGTAAGATGGTGAATATACAGGTATATCCAAACCCTGCAGCAGATTTTGTAAACATTACCTTAGCCGCTGATATGATAAATAAACCTGCCACTATTCTTTTAATTTCAATGGATGGTAAGGTTGTAGTAAAACAAAAAACAGCTGGAACAAGCCAGAATGAAACAATCAATTTACGCAACATTGCTAATGGTAAATATATAGTACACATTGTTACAGGTAATGATAAAACAAGTAAAACAATTGAAGTAATAAAGTAAACTGTGCTCTTAAAAATTATATCGGGAGTGTTATTTTATTTAAAAGAGTTAGTTAATTCAGTAACTGAAGTATTGGCTTTAAAGAAAGAAACTAATTTTTCAATTACAGCTTCCACCATTGCATCGGGGCAGCTTGCACCACTGGTAATTAATATCTTTACAGGTTCTTTTATGGGAAGAAAGTCAGCAGTAGTTATTTCATGTTTTGTATAAAAATTAAAATGTTTAATTGTTGAAGAGGAAATTATTTTTTCTTCACTGCTGATAAAATAGGTGGGTAATTTTTCTTCGCAAAGCTCCACTAAGTGAGAAGTATTACTGCTGTTATAACCACCTACTACAATTGCAAGGTCGGCTTCAGTTTCCAATAATCCATATACTGCAGTTTGGTTATCGTTGGTGGCATAACATAAAGTATCTCTCGTATCTGCAAAATGTTCCTCAATATTTTCTTCTTTTAAGCCATATTTTGTAATCATTACTTCTTTTAAAAAATCGGAAATAGCCTGTGTATCACTTGCCAGCATGGTGGTTTGGTTAACTACGCCAATACGTTGTAGATCTTTTGCAGCATCAAAGCCTTCCGAAAACCTTCCTGCAAATTCTGTATAAAAATTGTCTGCTTCCTTTTCTCCTGTAATATATTCACTTAATACAATTGCCTCCAGCATATTGTTAACCACCACTGTGGGGGTATGATATGCTGCATGAGAAAAAGTTGCTCTTGTTTCTTCATGTGTAGGTTTGCCATGCAATACAACAGTGTAATTTTTTTTTGCAATCTGTTCACTTCGGTTCCAAACCTTTTCTACAAACGGGCAGGTAGTATTATATTTATAAGTAGGTATTCCTATAAGATTTAATTTTTCTTCAATGGCTAAAGTGGTACCAAAAGCGGGAATAATTACTATATCTTCTTTTGTCAAAGAGTCATACGGAATTATTTGTTTTCCATAGGGGTCTTGTAAAAATTGAACACCTCTTTGCAATAAATCAGCATTTACCTGGGGGTTATGTATCATTTCGCTAAGCAAAAAAATACGTTTGCCCTGGTTTTCTTCAATCGTTCTAAAAGCAATGTCAATGGCATTTTCCACTCCATAGCAAAAACCAAAATGCCTGGCTAGATAAATCTGTAACGGGCCCAAATCCAGAAGGGTAGGACTATAATCTTTCTTCATCTTGTCCTCAAGCTTGCGTTTATTTTTAATAGCAGCAATTAAAGGACTGTGGTAAATTAAAGGAACATTAAATTGCTTCATAGTAAGTGAATAACAATTACAAAGGTACAAGGTTATCCCTTTTGTACAGATTAATCATTATTCAAATATCCCTTCTTACTTTTGATACATTAAATTTGCCTGCATGAAGAAAATAATTCCATTACTAGTTGCAATTGGAATTGCCGCATGTAATAATCACGAAACAACTAAAACAAAACAACCTACTGACAAAATGATACATAACAAATACAAAAAAGCAGATTGGATAAATACTACCAATGTATATGAAGTAAACCTCCGTCAATATACCAAAGAAGGAACTTTTAATGCCTTTGCAAAAGAACTGCCCCGGTTAAAAGAAATGGGAGTGGAAACTTTATGGTTCATGCCCATTACCCCCATTGCACAAAAAAATATGAAGGGTAGTTTGGGTAGTTATTATGCTTGTAGTGATTACACTTCTATCAATCCTGAATTTGGTAACCTTGATGATTTTAAAAATTTAGTAAAGCAAGCGCATGCCATGGGCTTTAAAGTTATTATTGATTGGGTGGCTAATCATACCGGATGGGATCATGTGTGGACAAAAACTCATTCGGATTATTATTTAAAAGACAGTGCTACCAACGATTTTAAAATTGCCAGTGGAATGGATGATATTATTGAACTGGATTATAAAAATCCGGCCTTGCGCAAAGCAATGATTGATGCCATGAGGTATTGGGTTATAGAATGTGATATTGATGGTTATAGATGCGACTTGGCATTTTGGGTAGAACTGGATTTTTGGCTGGAGGCCAGAACAGAACTGGAAAAGACTAAAACACTTTTTTGGTTAGCAGAAAACGATCCATTGGAACATGAAGATTATTTTAAAGCATTTGATGCCTGTTATACCTGGACATGGATGCATAAAACAGAAGATTTTTATAAGAAAAATCAGGACAAACATATTTTGGATACTGTATTACAACTGTACGATTCAATTTGCGGAGCAAACAATATTCCGCTTTGGTTTACCAGCAACCACGATGAAAATAGCTGGAACGGTACCGAGTATGAAAAGTATGGCGACATGGCAAAAGCCCTTGCTGTATTTAGTTTTACCTGGAATGGGATGCCCATGATATACA
>JAYSTT010000142.1:0-1664 GCA_043719495.1 Ferruginibacter sp.
TTTTACAATAATTTTATTGGAGGGCAGGCCTTGTTTTTCTGCTTCAGCAAATATTTCATCGTGGCGATGTGGTGAAATAAATAAAATTTTTGATGCAGGTATCCTATCGCTTAATACTTTACAAAACTGCATCATTTCATTAGTAAGGTACCACCCGCCAATTGATCCCAAATAACTTACTACAAAATCATTTTCTTTAATGCCCAATTCTTTTTTTAAAGCGTCCTTGTCGGTTTCGTTTATTTTATCCGGATTAAAAAGTTGCAAATCTACACTGCAGGGAATTACCTGCAGTGGAACCGTTTGTTTATATCCTTTCCAGGTTTTAATAATTTTTTCGGCTGCATAAGTAAGGCAAACAATACCATCGCTTGCTGCAACAGCATCAGCTTCTTTTTTCTTAAAAAAATTATATACTATTTTATATAACGGATTTTTTAAATCCCACATATTGCCTTCTACCCTGCTATCGGCATAAAATTCACGGATATCATTAAGGAATTTTACGCCAAACTTTTGTTTCATCCACAAACCTACCAGCGCAGGTACGCCAGGCCGGGTGTGTACCATATCTATCGCATGCCCCCTATAAATTTTTTTTGCTGCCTTTCTTAATTTAAAAATATCCAAAAGGGTAGAAATTACCGGCGGGTTTTTAGTATAAGCTATGGGAAACCAGGTAATATTAAATGGTGCTATTAATTTTTCTATGGTTGATTTGTGCTGCAAAAAAACTTCTTTCTTTTCGCAGCTTAATAAAAATATTTTATACCCATGTTTACTAAGCCCCTGCAAATAAGGTATTATCTGGCTTTGCCCCAAAGGATCCGTAAGGCCATCGTAAGAAATAAATAATACTTTTTTTACCGGGTTCAATATTTTTAATTTAACGGCTTAGTTAGTTTGTAATAATTTATGCAGTTGCTAAACTAAATTTTTATTAGGTAATGATTAATAAATCATACGCCAGTAAGTGCAGTTAAATAAATATCTTTTAGCTGCTTCATGTGGTGCTGCAGCGTAAAATTTTCCCGCACACGCTGGTAACCTTTTATTGCTATTTCATTCAATAATTTTTCATCGGCTTTTAATAGCAATACTTTTTGGGCAAAGTCGCCTATTTCATTTAAATTAAAATACAAAGCGCAATCCTGGCATTGTTCTTTAAACGATGGTATATCACTAAGTAACATTGGCAACTTAACTGCCATTGCTTCTAATACGCTTAAAGAAAACCCTTCAAAAAAAGACGACATTACATACAAATCGTATTGGGGCAAAATTTCCTGTATATTTTTAACCTCGCCTTTAAGCACTACATTAACTTTAAGCTTCAATATCTTTTCTTGCAACTGCGTTTGCAATGGACCCGAGCCGTAAATATGCAATTCTACATTTTGGTTTTGCAATAGTTTAAAAGCATTTATAAGGTAGCTCATATTTTTTTGGGACCTTAGCGCCCCTACACAAACTATTTTAAATGTATAGTGTTGTTTTTTTAAATTTTCGTTTTTATATTTATTCGTATCTGCAAAATTGTATAGCAAAATTGCCTTGCCATTTTTTATTTTTAAAACAGAAAAGTAATCATTAATAGTATCGTTTGAAACACCAATTATAGTAGATTCTCTTAACCGATAAGTAGTTTTATCCAGCATTCTTAT
>JAYSTT010000143.1:0-9841 GCA_043719495.1 Ferruginibacter sp.
CCCTTAACTTTTCTCCATAAGCAGCCAGTACCACTTTACTGCCACTGTTTAAACTAGTTCCCGAATAATCTAAAGTATCAATGGTAGTGTTTGTATAAAAATGAATATCCCTGGTTAAGTTGATCCGCTCTAAAATAAATTGCAGGTAATTTTCAATATTGTTTGCTGATAATTTATTGGTATCATCGGCTGTAATAAATAAAAATTTAGCAAGGCTTAGCTGCCCGGTGCCTAAAATATGATTGGCAATGGTTAAAATTTCTGCTGGTTGTTTGGTGGGAGCATATGGCGTATACCTTTCGCTGCCAATAGCCAACAACAATGGATGTACACCTGCTGCATCAACCGCATGTACTTCTTTTAAACCGGGTATTTCCGTTTGCACTGCTCTACCCGTCATTTCATGTATCAGTTTACCAAAGCTGGTATCTTCCTGTGGCGGACGACCCACCACTGTAAATGGCCAGATAGCATTTTTTCTGGCATACACTTTATGCACTTTCATTAAAGGAAAGTCATGTTTTAAACTGTAGTAACCCAAATGATCTCCAAATGGTCCTTCTGGTTTATTTTCTCCTGGATACACTTCTCCTGTTATTACAAAATCAGCATCTGTACTGATACAAAAATCATCCTTGTAAGTATAGCGAAACCTGCGGTTGCCCAACACACCTGCAAAAGTCATTTCACTAATCCCCTCGGGCAAAGGCATTATAGCAGCCACACTATGGCTTGGCGGTCCGCCAATAAACACACTTACTTTTAGTGGCAACCCTTTTTTATTTGCTTTGGTTTGATGAACGCCAATACCACGGTGCAATTGATAATGCAATCCAATTTCTTTATCAGCTATATAATCATTTCCTGAAAGTTGAATACGATACATTCCTAAATTAGCATTCATAATGCCGGGCTTATCAATATCTTCTGTGTAAACCTGTGGTAGTGTAACAAAGGCCCCGCCATCCATTTTCCAATGTTGAATTTGAGGGATGTCAGATACTTTTATTTCCTGAAATAATACAGGTTTGCTGAAGGGATTTTTTAAGGGTAATGCTTTAAAAGCAGCTAATCCTACGGTAAAATTTTTAATTGGATGTTTGATAGCACTAACCGGATCATTTTTTAATTCAATCAGTTGATTGACAATTTGCAAAGTATTTCCAAAAATAAATTTACTTCTTTCAAGTGTGCCAAATATATTGGAGGCTGTTCTGAATCTGCTACCCTTTACATTTTCAAAAAGTAAAGCAGGCCCTCCGGCCTCATGCACCCTTAAATGAATGGCAGCCATTTCAAGGTAAGGGTCAACTTCTTCTTTAATTCTGATAAGCTGGTTATTTTTTTCTAAATCCAGTAAACATTCTTCTAAAGATTTATAGTTCATCTGATGTATTTACTCAAAGGTAAAACAGATTTAGAGCAAAAAAGTTTTAAAACTAATCCGGATCCCGAATAGTTTGAGGCGGTTCAGTAGGCTGGAGGGATCCCTCATTTTTGGGTTGATTGTTTGAATCAAATTGAATGTTTTGAAGACTACTTTTAACATAAGCATCACGTGGCTTACTTTCGTGCCGGTACTTTATCCTTGAGGTTATCCATGCAATAAATATAGGAATCAAAATTACCGTTAATATCCATTTTATATTTTCGCCAACAAAAAAACCGCCAATCTTATCCAAATAGCTTTCTTTTTCAGCAAAAATAACTATAGGTATATTTCGAACGGGTAAATTAACCGCTTCATCGTCTTTTTCAATTAAAGTAACAGAAAGTTTTAACTCCTGCAGGCCAGGCTTTAATGGCGTTAATCTCCATTGCCATCTTGCTTTTTTTCTTTTTTCTGAAATTTTTT
This sequence comes from Ferruginibacter sp., assembly GCA_043719495.1. Classification (GTDB taxonomy): domain Bacteria; phylum Bacteroidota; class Bacteroidia; order Chitinophagales; family Chitinophagaceae; genus Ferruginibacter. Next base: position 1,856 of record JAYSTT010000143.1, read on the forward strand.
GTTCCTCAGAACCTGGAATGCCCAAAAATTCTATCTTAAATCCTTCTTTTTCATCATCGCTCATGTCAAATAATGTGGCCCTCATTTTAGTACCAATTTCAATAGTAGTATCTGTTTTAAATTCTTTATCCCCCCCATTAGAACTTCCATCAAACGCTTCAGTTTTTAAACTACCTAATACCTGGTCTTTTCCTAAAATAAGTGTGGCTACATAAGCTTTTTTAATTTTCATAGTATCGTCAGCATGAAAAACTAATAAATTCTTGTACCTGCGTTTTAGATTATTATCTTTATCCTGCTGGGGTATTATATTATTGTTGATATTATTTTCAGAATCCTTTTTCCCCAAACCATTAATACTGGTCTGCTCTGTTATAGTAGGCTTGTTGGGTTTTATTTCATCTTCAATTATGTATTTTCCCTTAGGTAAAGTTGTTTCGCTAATGGTACCATCGCCTTCTTTTACCGGGGTTGAAGTAACGGGGTCGTTGCAGGAATTAATTAATATAATAAATGAGCATAAAAGTAAGAATATAGGCTTCATTTTACCGGGATTTATTAGTTCAAATATATGAAATAAGAAATTTAGAATTTGTTAATTTGCTACAAAAATCTGTAACTGTTAAATACTAAGGTTTTCGCTTAAAATTATCTGCCTGATGTGGAGTATTTGATAAATGGTTTTTTTATTTTATATTCACTCTTGTAATTTACCTTAATTTCTAACTAAAATTTCATACAATGAAAAAATTTCTTCCGTTAATACTGGTGGTTGGGGGTTTATTAATGGCATTTAATAAGCCTATAATGGGGCTGGTTTCCCCAGCTAGTTTAGATATCCAAATTTCTAAACCCCCTGTAATAATGCCATCTATTTATAAAGTATATGCAAACAGCGATGCATTAAATGGCAAATACAGCCTTTTTAAAGTTGTAATAAAAAATACCAGCATTGTAGCTGCAAAAAATGTAGAGGTAAATTACAGCGTAACTAATTATATAGACAATGCGCTGGCAGAAAAAATACCCTTGATACAGCCCGGGCAAACTGTTGTGGTGAATTGCTACCCAAACTTTCCTGAAAAAATTGCTGAAAAAACTACCGAGTCTAAAGAAACCGTGAAAATTATTATAAAGGGCAACAACATTAAAACAAGAGAAGAAAGTTTTGCTTTGCCCATGAAGGGCCGTAATGATTTTATGTACACCTTCATGCCTTCTGATGAAATACGCACCGGTGCAGACTATTATGATAACATGGCGCTTATATCCTGCCTTGTTACACCTAAGGACCCCGTTATTGTATATCTTAACCAGCAAATACAGCAAAAAGTTTTAAAGGGAGATGTTACGTTTGCAAAAGACCCTAAAGAATGTATCCGTTTTTTAAAAGGCATTTATTACACTACATTACTAAGTGATATGGTTTATGGAGGTACCAGTGGCGTGCCTGAAAAAATAAGCGATGTTAATTCAGTTGTGCAGAACATACGTTTGCCACGTGAAGTAATTACAGGTCGGGCAGGTTTATGCATCGAATTATCTCTTTTATATGCCAGTATATTGTCTGCGGCAGGTTTAGATGCGGTTGTTTTTCTTGTTCCGGGCCATGCTTATCCGGGCATAATAGTAGATGGCCATCCTTATGCAATAGAAAGTACTGATATTGGCGGAGACAATATTGGAGGCAGGAAAAACGAAGAACAGGCTTTTGAAAACGGAATGAAAAGATTAAAAGAAGATTATCCCAATTTTGGCGTTGACGGCCGCTACCAGGCAGTAGTAATTAACAATGCTGTTAAAGAGGGAGCTGTGCCTATGGAGTTAAAAGACGATGCTGAACTAAAGAAAAAAATTGATGAATTTTTTAATAAAGCTGGTGCTGCCAACATACAGGTAAGTGCCACTAATACAACAGGGACTGTTAATACAGATAACAGCGGTGGCGGCAATACTGACGGCGGTGGTGGTAACTCAGGTGGTGGCAACTCAGGTGGTGGCAGAAGTAATTTACCAAGCGGCTATAATTTATTTGAAGGGGTGGTAACATTTGGTTACCCTTCGAACTGGAAAATGATATCAAGACAAGGTTACATGCCCCAGTGTAAATATGTTATCAGCAACAGTTCCAGAACAGCTAATGTACAGGTATATAATTTTCCCGGCTTACGCAGCCCGGACCAGGCTTTGCAAACTATAAACCAGGCGGTTGCCCAATACGGTTATGGCCTGCAGTACCAGTCAACCGGGCAGGCCAATGGTTATACCTTTTATAACGGCCAGACTGGTAACAGCAGCGGGGTGCTTTTAAACTGGGTAGGTGCTTTAAAAGCAACAGGCAACGGCGTTGTGGGTATAACTGTGGGTGCTAATGCCAATACAGGCGCAACATACCAGCAAACGCTTCTTAAAATACTTAATACCATTCAATAAAATCAGTACATTATTTTTAAACTTATTATTATGAAAATAAAAATCTTAAAATATTATACGGTTATATTATTTGCAATTTTCCTCGCAGTAAATAGCCATGCACAGGAAACAGCATCAAAAGGATATAAAGAAACCTTAGAAATGAATGCCGATGAAAAAGGGGATATGACTGTAATTTCAAAAATTGTATACAATGCCTCTAGGTGGGCTATAATAAAAGAGCAGCACGGCTTAGATAGATCGGTTTTGAAAAATGCATTCATTAGACAGTTCCCAAAATATCAGCTTACCGATTTTGATATTAATGATAACGATCAGGAAAGGACACTTAATATTAAATTTAAAATTTTAGGGTCATTAAAATCAGATGAAAATGGTAAATGGATAGCTGAACTTGATTCAAAAAACCCAAACATCACTAAAATATCAGAAACCAAGTTTTTGATGGTAGATGAAGGCAGTGCACAAACTTCTACAATTAATTTACCCAATTCGGCATCCGACGCAAAAATAGTACCTGATGCTTTTGGAAAAGCAATTCTTACCTACACTGCCCCGGTAAGTGGCGGGGGCACAGGCAATATAATAAAGTGGCTTGGATTTTTAGTAGCCGCAGGTGGTGCTTTTCTTTTCTTTAAAAACCGCAAGTTAAATACAGTTGTTGTGAACGAACCTAAGCATCAGAAAATTGATTTTCACCAAACTAAAAAAATTGAGGATGCAGAGGTAATCAATCAAAATATAAAAGAAAATGTAAAACATGGAAATAATACCGGAAACAGCCATGAATAATATTCAGCTATTTTATTAAATACAAGTTTATGATCCCTGATAAAAGCAAAAAAATTATTAGCTATAAAGATTTATTTGTTGGTGATTTTTGGAGGTATTTTGTCAGGGCAGCATGGCTGTTTTTTCCTGCATTACTTTTTATGGTTTTTGCCTACATGGCTTTTTGGACACTTAACCAGGGTAAAGACATAATGATTATTACGCTGGAAAACAGAAAAGTTTTCGGCCTTTTTCTTTTGGCATTGATTTTTTGGGTGGTGGCTACCTGGTATACTTCCAGAATGGTGGCTAAGGCAAAAGAACTACAGGAAAGTGACAAACATTTAATGTGGCAAACATTAAGGGTACAGGGACCAAGGATTTTAGCCTTTACCTGCATTACAATTATAATACTTGCATTTTTTCAACTACCCTACCCCGAAACGCCCCAGTTACCCAGAAATCTTTGTTACTTTTTATTGTTTTTAAGTTTAAGCTGGTATTTTGTGGTTTACCAATTATGTAACCGGCTACTGGATAAGCCAGAGTTACCCAAAGAAAATCAACTTCGTTTTTGGCATAAAGTAAGGTTTGTTAACTATATGCTTATCATTGCTTTTACACTTGCAGTTATTATAACCCAATGGATTTGGGGATTAATAATATTGTTACTTTTTTATCAGGTGGGATTTGTAATATTTGTATTAATCCGGAGAAATATTATTGATGCCAAGGGCCATTACTCTTCTTTAGAAATTGAAAAATATGAATTTAGTAATAAGAAAGTAAAGGTTTGGAAAAAACTAAAGCGCCTGGTAACAGATAATGAGGATAAAAGATATTTTCAGGCATTTTTTTCAATAGGTATAATTGCCACCTGTGTTTACTTAGCCGCCATTGTATCCGTAAAATTTTCTACCTGGATGGGCACTTTCCCTTTTTTATTTTTGGCCTTTGGTGTATTACTGGCAATAGGAAATATTATTACAATTGTATCCATTATAATGCGTTTTAACCTTCACCTGCTGCTTTTAACTTTTTCATTTATTATTGGCTATTATATAGAGCCTCATTATACCAGGTTAGTTAAAAACGAAACTGGCGTTAAGTTTGAAGAAAGGCAGAATTTAAAGGAATATTTTTATCAGTGGGTTAATAACCCTGTACGGCAACAAATGCTGGCCGATACTTCTATAAAAAAAGTGCCGGTATTTTTTGTTATGGCAAATGGTGGTGCATCCCGTTCAGGTTACTGGACGGCATCTGCACTATCAAAACTGGAAGATGAAACAAAAGGAGCATTTTCCAACCATTTGTTTTGTTTAAGTGGTGCATCGGGAGGAAGTGTGGGTAATGCCACTTTTTTTTCGGTTTTACGCAGCAAAGAGAATTTATTAAAAACCAACACTGCCACCAACCCCTGCTGGCAGGCATCATCCAGTTTTTTAAAATCAGATTTTTTAACCTATACCCTCGCCCGTACTTTGGGCCCCGATGTTTTTAGAAATCTTATAACGCTTTATAATATTAATGACCGGGCCTCTGCCCTTTCTGTTAGTATTGAAAAAGCTGCCGGCGATAAAAATTTTTTATACGATAGCCTGGGCATTCCTTTTTCAAAGATCATTACCCAAAAAAATACAAATTATAATTTGCCCATACTTTGCATTAATACAACAAGAATGCAGGATGGCAACCCTGGTGTAATCAGTAATATAGAAATTTCCAATGCTGATTTTAATGGACGTATAGATGTATTAAGCATGTTGAAAAAAGAAGAGGATATGAAGCTGAGTACCGGAATAGTTTTAGGTGCCAGTTTCCCCTACTTAAGCCCGGCGGGAAGAATTGACTATAAGAAATGTGATACCTGTGCAGACGAGCCAAACTACTTTGTTGATGGTGGCTATTTTGACAACTCAGGTGCAGGTGTTGTTTTTGAAATGATTATAAGCCTGCAAAAAATTATAGCAGCAGATACAATCATTAAAAATAAAAATAAACTGGAATTTAATATTATACATATTACCAATGAAAACTTTGATGAGGTAACGTTAAAATCAGTAAATCCATTGATGAATGACCTGGCTGCTCCTTTTAAAACTTTGTTGGGAGCATATGGTACACAAACCTCCGTAAATGATTTAAGGTTAAAAAATCTAATGAAAAATATTTATAATGATAATACCCATTACAATAAAATTTCATTGTATATTAAAAATGATCCTATGAGGTATGCAATGAACTGGGTAATGTCTAATTATGTAATAAAAGCAATTGATAAAAGGCTGACCACACAGCCGGAACTTTCTAATTTAATTTATCAGATAAATACATTAAAACAGTAAGAATTTTTATTTTAAATCTGCCTTTACAGATTCAGCTGATTGGCCTTTTGGTGTTGGAGGTTTTATCCATCCTTTACTCAAACCCATTGCTAAGATATTGGTAAGACGGCCAATTAATTGAGCCGCTTTATTAAGTTTTTGTGATACTACCTGCAAATGGCTTATGTTTCTTTCCAACTCTTTGGTAATACCTTGTAATTGTTCTGTCCTAACCCTTAAATTAGCCAAAATTGATGCATCCAATGCTCTGGTTAATTCATTTTGAATAATATTTATAGTAAAAATTGCTTTCGACTTTTTATTCCTTTCAGCCATTGAAAGTCCATCCGGAGACAGATCCGTCATTTCCTGTTTTACCTCATCTAAAGAAGTTATGGCTGCATAGGTAGAATCTATTTGCATTAAAATCATTTCCTGTCTTTCTTTAGCTGCTTCATCTGCAACATTTGTAACTGAATTAAATGCGCCATTATCAGCGTTGCGTTTTACTCTATTATTATATACTGTGGTATCATCTTTTTTGTTATCATCAACCGATTGCTTACTTTCTTTATCGTCAGAATTACTGCAGGATTGTACCACTAAAATAAATAGGGTAATAAAAATTGCCCAAAGCTTTTTTGTTTCAAAAACACCCTTTATCATAATTGTTTTTTTTATAATTATTTTAATAGGTTATTTTAAATAGCTTTTCTCTTGCCTCCGCAAATTTTGTAATGGTTTCCATCAGGGCATAATAATCAGCATCTAACTGCATTATGGCAGCTGGCATATCATTACCTGCTTTTTCTAATCCTATATAATCGTCCATTACTCCATAAGAATTCCGCAAACTGAGGATACATATTTCAAGTTGACCAACTAATGAGTTTAATTCACTTAATTGTACCTGCCAGTTTAAATAAATAGGTAAATACAATTTGTAATAATTATAAGGGTTATTGCCCTGTTTAATTTCGTAGGCCTTTATATTGTTTAAAAAATCTTTATAATTACCGTTAATAAATGAAGGGAGTTCAGTTAATTCTTTACGGATTTTAGGCATATCTGTATTTAAAAAATCATCACAAATACCTTCAAATGGTTCACGTGCAGTAGAAATAGCCTGCTTTAAATATTTTTTTTGTAAAGATTTAATTTTGGCAGAACCTAACTCACTAATTATATTGGCTACCACACTTCCTACCGAAGGCGGAATTTTAGTTGCAGGCGGATTGCGTTTTATGCATGCTGCATTGTATGTTTTTACCATGCCGTCAAATGAAGACTGCCATTCTTTTTTATTTTTTGTAAATTCTCTTAAATAAGACTGGCTTAATAAGCTATGTACCATATCGGCATACTTACCCACAATTCTGTATGCATAGGCAAAGGAATCTACAAGGCCAATAAAGTTTATTTTATCTTTTAAATCAATTTGTAAAGCTTCGATACTTTCTTTTGCAAATTCATTAGTTGCAATAACAGCACTTAGCTGTAATGACTGACTTTGAGAACGTAACTGGTAAACCCTTCGGTAAACTTCCTGAGGAATTACTGCAATTCCTTTTGTGACTGTGGTATACTTTTCTACTGCATTAATTTGCGCAGGTTTTAAGCTGGCACAGGAGTATAATAAAAGAAAAGCAACTGCATAAATGCCGGCTTTCAATAAGTTGTTATCAGGCATAAGTCAAATGTATAATTTTTTTATACAATGACATATACTCCCCGATATTTTTTTTTGCTAAAAAAAAGAGAAATTATCTAATTACCCCTTACGGATTAAAAATTGCTGGGGCACCCCGTTTTTGATTTTCTACCTGAATAGCCACCATTTTTTTCATTACTTCCAGGCAATCTAATGCTAAGGTTAAGTCCCGAAAAATAATACCAATCTTTACTTTTGGCACTGCCACGCTGGCTTCCATCGGATGGATATGAAAGTCCGGTTTTTAATTCATCTCCTCTAAAAGCTAAGTCTACAGCCTGTTGACCGCGGTTGGTTAATAAAATACTTTGATCAATATAAGTAGTGCTTACATCATCTAAATAATCTGTATTCGTTTTTCTAAGGCCAATTTCAAAAGCTAAACGAACTTTTTCACTAAAAGCAAATTTTACACCGCCGCCAAATGGAATAGAAAACTGGCTTAGCTTATATTTTTTCCTGCCCTGGTAAAAGCCTTGTCCTTCTGTACTTAAGGGTTGTAAATAAACATTTCGACCAGCAGTATCTTTTGTTGAAGGATTAAAATTAAAATGGCTGATACCTGCAAAGATATAAGGCGAAAAATTATGCTCATAGGGATTTAATAAACAATATTCCAGCCCCAGGTGAATATCAGTAACCGGGGTAGAAAAGCTTAAATTCCGGGCAGCGTTTTTTGAATTCTGCTTATCATCGCCACTTACTTTACCAAAAGTTATATTTGCCCTGGCAGATAAATTATCC
>JAYSTT010000144.1:0-9824 GCA_043719495.1 Ferruginibacter sp.
GTAAGCAGGTATTCCACCATTTTTTGAATGTGGCGTCCATATTCTTTCATAATAAGATGGTTACGACCCGTGTTGTACTCCATTTCATCTACATTTAGCATAATACAAATATACAGGGTTAAAGCGGATGAAACAAGCTGTGGGGCTATAATCCGGCTTTGTTTTTAGTAGTAATTTTAAAAAAATATCTTTTACAAAAAATCAGGGCAGCCAACCCGCCCAAAGCATCAGCAATAAAATCTGAAATAGAAAAACTTCTGCTGGGTATAAAAAATTTTTGAATTAACTCGGTAGTAATGCCCCAAATGGCTGTTGAAACGGCAATTTTAATACAATATTGCCATTTTTCTTTTTTAGCTAAAAAAGATATTGCGATAGGACGCATAAACAAAAAAGCCAATACTGCAAAAACACCAAGGTGTATCAGTTTGTCGTAATTAATTTGAATTAACCAGTTATCAACCTCAGGTAATTTGTCACCAGGAGTACAAATAATAATCAGTATAACAAAAAACCAGGCAATGCCTGGAATAAATTTTTTGATCCCAATTTGTTTAAATGCAGAATTATTTTGAGTATCCATTTTATTTTATGCCACCAGCGCATGATAAGCTTCGGCATTCATTAACGCATCTACATCTGCAATATTATCTACGGTCATTTTTATCATCCAGCCGGCACCATAGGGGTCGCTGTTTACCAACTCTGGTTGTGTATCCAAAGCAGGGTTTACTTCATTAATGGTTCCTTGTATGGGTAAAAATAAATCACTAACTGTTTTTACCGCTTCAACAGTGCCAAAAACTTCTTCGGCAGCAAGGCTTTTTCCTTTTGAGCTGATATCTACATAAACTATATCTCCCAGTTCGCCCTGGGCAAATTCGGTAATGCCAATGGTGGCAATATTACCTTCTAATAAAATCCATTCGTGGTCTTTGGTATAGCGCAGGTTGGCAGGGAAAGTCATTTTTTATTGGTTAAATTTTTTACTAATTAATTAGGATGCAAAATAAAGTTTTTTCAGTTACAAAGCTTAAACTTCTATATCACTATAATTATTTCAACACTTCTATTTTCATTCTTACATCACCTAAAGGCCTGTCGTAAGGGCTACCATTGGTGGGTATGCCAGCAATTTTATCTATTACTTCAAGTCCTTTTTCCACTTCTCCAAAAACAGTGTAGCCCCTGTCTAAAAAAGGAACTCCCCCAATAGTTTTATATACCAAACGTTTGGCAGCAGAAAACTTAGTACCCAATTGCGCTTCCATCATATTCAATTCTTCATCTGTCCATTTTTTCCCCTGTACAATATAAAACTGGCAACCGCTGCTTTCTTTTTTTGGATTAACATCATCACCCATTCTTGCTGCTGCTAATGCACCTTTTTTATGAAATAGTGTGCTATCAAATTCAGCAGGAATAGTATAGCCAACATCGCCACTACCTAATGGAATACCTTGAGGTGCTGCCTTACTTTGAGGATCGCCACCCTGTATCATAAATTCTTTTATTACACGGTGAAATAAAAGGCTGTCAAAAAAATGTTCAGAAGCTAATTTTATAAAATTATCCCGGTGAAGTGGTGTTTTATCATACAGTCTTATTACAATTATACCGCTATCTGTAGTTAGTTTTATTCTTGTACCAGGAATTTTTTTAATAACAGGTGGTTTAAGGACAACAATTTTTTTTGTAACAACCGGTTTCTTTTTTACCACTGATTTTTTTACCTGTGCACCGGCATTAAAAATAATGAACGTAAGTAATAAAGTTGCAAATACAATTTTTAAGTTCTTCATAAAATAATTAATCAATAAATTTTTGGGTTTGAAAATACAATAGTATGTGGTCTTTTAAAAAATTTTCCTGTTCCAGCATTATAAAGCCGGGTAAAGGCTTTAGCTGGTCAAAATGCGGCCAGTTATCTTCATCATGACCCGATAAAGCGTAATAGCCACTGGCAGATAATATGGTACACACTGCAATATGCATTAAATCCTGCTTTTGTTCTTTGGTAAAATCCTGCTTGCCGCTGCCCAATTCCTGTATGCCAATTAAAAACAAAATGCCATCCATATCTGGTTTTATCCCAAAGCACTCTTTTAGTTTTATGCGAAGCTTAAGCCATCTTACCTGTAAATCGTCTGTAACATGTTGCATGCTGCAAATATAATATAAATACAGCCCCCTCCGCCTCCTGAAGGGGGAACTAATCACGTAGTAGATTTATACGAAAAGCAAAATATATAAATATGAAATGCCAAGAATAAAAAAAACATAATCTTGTTCATTTTCCCCTTTAGGGGAGAGAGGCACAAAATCAAAACCTTACCTTTGCCAAAATTTTAAGGAAGATGTTACAGGTAAATTTTATTCGCCAAAATATTGAGTTGGTAAAGGAAAAATTAGGGGTAAAAAATTTTGGCGATTTATCATTAGTTGGTAAAATTGTTGAGTTGGATGAACAGGTGCGTAAATTAAAAGTAGAAAGTGAAACGCTGCAGGCATCCATTAATACTGCCAGTAAAGAAATTGGCATGCTGATGGGTAAAGGTGAAAAAGATGCAGCCGAAAATAAAAAGGAGGAAGTTGCACAACATAAATCTTTGTTGCAAAATTTAGCACAACAGTTGACCAATACTGAAAAGTTATTATTTGATTCAATAATTGTATTACCCAACCTTCCTCACAAATCGGTACCAAAAGGTAAAACACCGGAAGATAATGAAGTGATAAGAGAAAAAGGGATAAAGCCATTACTTGCACCAACAGCAGTACCTCACTGGGATTTAATTAAAAAATACGACCTGGTTGATTTTGAAACCGGTGCCAAACTTACCGGCAGCGGTTTTCCATTGTATAAGGGCAAGGGAGCAAAATTGCAAAGGGCATTAATACAATATTTTTTGGATTATAATATTGCTGCAGGCTATACAGAATATTTGCCACCATTAATGGTTAATGGGGCAACGGCTTATGGCACAGGGCAATTGCCCGATAAAGAAGGGCAGATGTATCATGTTACAGCAGATGGATTTTATTTAATACCTACTGCAGAAGTGCCGGTTACCAATATTTACAGGGATGAAATTGTAAAGGAAAATGATTTACCAATTAAGATGACGGCTTATACGCCTTGTTTTAGAAGAGAGGCCGGAAGTTTTGGAAGTGATGTAAGAGGTTTGAACAGGGTTCATCAATTTGATAAGGTAGAAATTGTACAATTGGTGCATCCTGATAAAAGCTATACTGTAATTGAAGAAATGTTGCTGCATATTGAAAAATTATTACAAAGCCTGGAACTTCCTTATCGTATTTTAAGATTGTGCGGAGGTGATATGAGTTTTACCAGCGCACTCACTTATGATTTTGAAGTGTATAGTGCGGCACAGCAAAAATGGCTGGAAGTAAGTTCAGTAAGTAATTTTGAATCTTTTCAAAGCAACAGAATGAAGATCAGGTTTAAAGATGAAAGTAATAAAACCCAATTGGTACATAGTTTAAACGGATCGTCTTTGGCACTGCCTCGTATTGTAGCTTGTTTATTAGAAAATAAACAAACAGAAACAGCAATCAATTTACCCAAAGTGCTGCACAGTTATTTTGGTGCTGCAACTATTCATTAACAAAAAACTGCTGCTGTTTCAACCACGCTTTTACAGAAACCACCTATATTTATATTTCATTAAAAACAGAATATGAAAAGAATATTTACAATTGTTGCAGTAACAGTATTGGTTTGGGGTTGTGCTAAAAAAATTACGCCAGCCATATCCTCAACTGCCCCATCTTCAAATTCCGGTTCAGTTACTCCGGCTCCTTCTAAATTTGAAAAGCCTGTAGTGAATACAACTCCGGTGCCATCAACTACTGCTCCTGTAGCTTCGGTGCCATCAACCACTGCACCTGCTTCCAGAAATCCTGCTGAAGCAAAACCTTCCTCTCCCGAAATGCTTGGCCAAGCTACGTTTAATACCAAATGCGGCCGCTGCCATGGATTAAAAGTTACCAGCGACTATACTACCGATCGTTGGGTAAGTATTATGCAGGTAATGGCACAAAAAGCGCAGTTGAGCGATGTAGAAAAAGAAAATGTATTGTCGTTTGTAAAGGCAAATGCAAAAAAATAGGCTAAGTTTTTTTGGGTTCTAATACTTTTATTTTTCTATTCATTACATAAAACCATGCAGGCGGCAATAATGCCAAAATCATGCTGCCGGGATATCCTGTTGGTAATTGTGGTGCATCATCATGATGTTGTAAAACCTGGTATTTTCTGCTGGCTAAAAAATGATGGTCGCTGTGACGGCTTAATTCAAACAACATTAAACGGCCTAAAATATGATTACTGTTCCAGCTGTGCCAGGGCATGGCTCTCTCGTAATTTCCTGTAGCAGTTTGCTTACGTTGCAGGCCATAATGTTCAATATAATTTACGGTTTCTAAAAGTGCTATGCCAATAGCAGCGGCACATAAAAAATACAAGGTTACCAACCAGCCAAAAGCAAAAAATATTATGGCAACAAAAACCAGTTGAATAAAATGAACCTGCAACATTTCGTTCTTAAAATTTAAAGCTGGTAAGCCTTTTTTTGCCATTTCTTCATTAGCAATTTTCCATGCAGATAAATAAGAGAATACAACTGTACGAAAATAAAAAGTATAAACAGGCTCGTTTAAACGGGCACTGCTGGGGTCTTTTGGGGTAGCCACATTTTTATGATGTCCCTTGTTGTGTTCAATAAAGAAGTGCATATACAAAGATGTCATCAGTAATGCTTTTGCCAGGGCCTGTTCAAACTTATTTACCCGGTGCCCAAGTTCGTGACCAACATTAATACCGAATGTGCCACATAATAATCCCATCGTCCATATCCTGCCTGCAACTTCCCACCATAATAATCCTGGTTGATTTACTACATTTAAAAATTTATATAAGGCTATAAATTGAAGTAAAACAATTATGTAAAGCATATAATCGTAAATACGATCATTTTTTGCCAATTCTTCTTCGGCAGCATTCATATTTTTGGCATTGGGCTGTATAAATAATTCCACCAATGGTAATATAATCCATGCATAAAGCATAGGGCTCCAGGTTAACCACCCACTTTGCGAAAACGCAAGCCATGCCAAAACATAAACAATAGTGGGCGATAGATATTTAAAAGCTTTTACATTCATACAACAATTTTCAATTGCCAAGTTAATAAAAATGCCCGGGTATTTATACTTTGATTATTTGTTAATTCCATTAACAAATAAAATATTAAACCTTGTGTAATTAATTTAGTCAATGCAACGTTACTCTTTCGGTATCTTAACACTTCAATCTTTTTATGGCAGTAAGTAATCGTTTAAAAAATCAACATTTATTATGGCGGGCAGGTTTTGGCCCCATGGCCGAAAATGCTGCGGACCTGGATAAAGTTTCTCCCAAAGAATTATGGAGCTTAATAGTAAAAACTTCTTCAAAAAAACCAGAAAAAATTGAAGTGGCTCAAAACCTGGTGGATGGTTTATACAAAGGCATTCAGGATGTGGTTAAAATGGAAAAGCCAGAATTAACCAGCGAACAGAAAAAGAAAATAAGGGAACAATCACGTGATGATCTTAAAAATTTAAACATCCGTTGGTTGGAAGAAATGATTAACAGTGAAGCACAGTTAAGGGAAAAAATGAGTTTATTCTGGCATGGACATTTTGCCTGCCGTGTTATCAATAGTTATTTTCAACAGGAACTTTTACAGGTTATCAGGGAAAACGCATTGGGCAGTTTTAAAAATTTACTAAGGGAAGTGAGTAAAAGTGCCTCCATGCTTTCTTTTTTAAACAACCAGCAAAACCGAAAGAAGAAACCAAACGAAAACTTTGCCCGTGAGGTAATGGAACTGTTTACAATGGGTAGGGGTAATTATACTGAAAATGATATTAAAGAAGCAGCAAGGGCTTTTACCGGATGGGGGTTTAATTTAAAAGGAGAATTTGAATTCAGAAAATTTCAGCATGACACAGATAGTAAAACGGTATTGGGTAAACAAGGCAATTTTGACGGCGACGATGTTTTAAATATTTTATTAGAGCAAAAGCAAACAGCAAAATACATCACCAAAAAAATTTACAAATTTTTTGTGAATGATAACGCCGATGAAGCAAAAGTGGAATGGCTGAGCAACCGGTTTTATCAGAATGATTATGATATAAAAAAATTACTGGAGGATATTTTTACCGGCGATTGGTTTTATGAGGAGAAAAATATAGGCACTAAAATAAAATCGCCGGTGGAATTGCTGGTAGGCATCAGGCGCCTTTTGCCTATGGAAATGGAGAATGACCAGGCACAATTATTATTTCAAAAAGTATTGGGACAAATTTTGTTTTATCCGCCTAATGTTGCCGGATGGCCCGGAGGTAAAACCTGGATAGACAGCAGCAGCCTGATGTTACGATTGCGCTTGCCCCAGATTTTAACCTCTAATGATGTATTGGATATTCAACCCAAAGCTGATGATGATGTACAGGGAGGAATGATGGAAGCCGGTGCAAAAAAATTAAAAAATGCTGTTAAAGGGGGCACGGCTAAAACAGATTGGACTTTGGTAAATAAAATTGTTGAAACTGTACCAAGAGAAAAATTGTTGCAAAAGATAACGGATATTGTTCTTCAGACAAAGGGGCATGTACCAGATACAATTTTAGAAAAATATCTGAATAAAGAAAGCAGGGAAAATTTTATTAAGAGTACTGTTGTAAATCTGATGTGTACACCGGAATACCAATTGTGTTAGAAAAGCTGTAAGCTTTTAGCCACAAGCTTCAAGTAGCAGATGCTGAAAAAAATATTTTTTTAATTGCTAAAGACTCAGCTTGAGCCTTTCAGCTTGAAATTTTTTACCATGGTTATTAAACGCAAAGAATTTTTACAGATTGGTTCATTAGCCACTGCTTCTTTTATGCTGCCTAAATTTTTAAAGGCTTTTGAAAAACCTATGATGGTACCAACCGGTAATAAAGTGGTGGTAGTTATTCAATTTAGTGGGGGTAATGATGGATTGAATACTGTAATACCGGTTCGAAATGACATTTATTATAAACAAAGGCCAAGGCTGGGCATTACAAAAGATAAAGCATTAATAGTAACCGATGAAGTAGGTTTAAACCCTGCACTTGAAGCATTTAAAGGATTGTATGATGATGGCAGCTTGGGTATTTTAAACAGTGTAGGTTATCCCAATCCAGACAGGAGCCATTTTAGAAGTATGGATATTTGGCATAGTGCCAGTGCCAGTAACGAATATGTAAATACAGGATGGGTGGGCCGCTATCTGGATGCTCAATGCAAAGGTTGTGATAAACCAACCCAGGCAATGGAACTGGATGATGTGCTGAGCCTGGCATTAAAAGGAGAAGAAAGCAAAGGGCTTGCATTTAAAGACCCCCAAAAATTATACAATACCAGCAATGGGAAATATTTTAAAGACATTAATGCTAGCCATCAAAAAGGCGAAGAAACAATAGATTATTTGTATAAAACAATGAGCGAAACCATTAGTAGTGCAGATTATATTTTTCAGCAAAGTAAAACTCATCCAACCAAAGAGGCTTACCCGGCTACTAATTTGGGTAAGGATTTAAAGACTATTGCATCGCTTATTTTTTCTGATATCAACACCAAAGTATATTATGTTTCTTTAGGTAGTTTTGATACGCATGTAAACCAGGAAGGTCAGCAAAAAAGGCTATTTACTGAATTGAATGATGCAGTAAAAGCATTTACGAATGATTTAAAAAAGAACAATCGGTTTAACGATGTACTGATGATGACCTTTAGCGAATTTGGCCGCAGGGTTACTCAAAATGCCAGTGGCGGCACCGATCATGGTACCGCTAACAATATGTTTTTTATAAGTGGTGGGTTAAACCAAAAAGGTATTTTAAATGCCATGCCCGACCTGGTAGATTTAAATGAAGGCGATTTAAAACACAAAGTTGATTTTAAAAATGTGTATGCAACTGTTTTAAACAAATGGTTAGGGGCAGATGATAAAATGATACTGGGAAATAAGTTTGAGTATTTGAATTTTATTTAATCCTACTTAACATTTCCCATCCATCTTTTTAGAAAGGGTACAGTTAACATGAGTAATAACCCGATCAATGCAGATCCAATACCTATCTTCAAAATAATATCTGCATAATAAGGTAAGGAAAGAACAGGGTCATTCTTTGCAAGTATTGTTTTCGGTACACTCATTAAAGAGCCGATCTTTCCTGCCAGAAATTCACCAATTGCAGTGCCAAAAAACCAGATACCCATCATCATGGCAACCATTTTTGCAGGAGATAGTTTGGTAACCATCGATAATCCAATTGGGGATAAACAAAGTTCACCTAATATAAAAAAACAATAACCGCACACAAAAGGCCATAATGGAATAATGCCGGTACTTTCATTAAAAAGGCAACCTAAATAAAAAATAAAGAAACCGGCACCAAGTAAAATAAAAGACAGCGCAAATTTTAAGGGGGTACTGGGTTCAATACCTCTTTTATTTAGCCAGGGCCATAATGGAGCAATTACCAGGGTTAAAATAATCACCCATCCGGGAGGTAAAAAATTATTAACAGATAATTCGGGCAGATGGATGCCAAATAAGATCATTTTTGAGTTCCGTTCTGCCAGCAGATTCATAGAGCCTTCAGACTGTTGATATATGGCCCAAAATACAATCGAAAAAATGATCATGACGAGGGCAGCAAATAATTTCAGCTTTGCGTCTCTATCCATTTTTAACCCAAGCGAAAGAATATAAATTAAAGAAATAAGGCCAAGGCCAAACATCACAAAGTCCATAATATAATATTGATGGAACAGCGTAACAACCAAAGGCACTATAAGCAAAGTGCCTCCATAAATAAGATATTCGGGTTTAAAAAATGCAAACACCGGCTTTTGCAAAACTTCCATATTGGGGGGTAATCCCCGGGTGCCCAATGATTTTTTTCCCAATAAAAAAACAACAAGGCCCAGTACCATAAAAATACCTGCTAACCCAAAACCATAATGCCAGTTTATTTCGGTGCCAACATAAGCACACAAAAATCCACCGGCTGCTGCACCAATATTAATACCCATATAAAAGATAGAAAAACCACTGTCTCTCCTGGGATCATTTTCTTTATATAAAGTGCCCACCAGGCTGGATACATTGGGTTTAAAAAAACCATTACCACAAATAATAAAAGCCATACCATAAAAAAAACTCCACTCGTAGGGGATGGCAAGAATAAAATGACCTAACGTCATTAAAACTCCCCCGAATATTATAGAACGCTGGTAACCGATAAAACGGTCGGCCATAAAGCCGCCAAACATTGGCATGGTATAAACCAGTGCTGCATAAGACCCAAGAATAGCATATGCTTTTGGGTCATCATAATGTAACTGGGTGGTCATATATACAAGCAGCAAAGCCCGCATGCCATAAAAAGAAAACCTTTCCCACATTTCGGCGAAGAAAAGCAGGTAGAGTTGTTTGGGTTGGTGGGTTGAAGAAATGCTAGTTGTTTCATTCTGCTCTGTAAGGTCCATATAGAATATTTAGAAGGATTTGTTTTATTTTTTAGTAAGTAAAATAAAAAAGGCTGTTCAAAATCGAACAGCCTGAATTTTTTTAATAAAGTCTATCTAATCCCATGCATCATCTTTTTCATCATAGGTGTAAGTGAATAAAGTATAAGGCCCGCTGCCCCGCAAAGCACAACAAACAACATAAAGAAGTCATAAACATCTTTTAATTTAAAACCCATAAAGCTGGGGT
>JAYSTT010000145.1:0-1656 GCA_043719495.1 Ferruginibacter sp.
GTAAAGGCATCTTTCATTCCAATTGAATCAATATCGGCACTGCGGTTGCCCACATTAGTTTTACTTATATAAGAGTATAGTTTAATTATACCCCCCTTCTTTGTTTTAAAACGAAAGTTGGCATCCCCGTCAATTATTACAGGTACATTAAAATAATCCTGTTGTTGTTTTATTACATTAAATGCCAACCAAAGGTTGGTGTAATTGGCACTAAACCCCCAGCTGCTTTTTTTATCTTTTGCCAAATGTTGCAAACCCCCGCCAACACCCACCACACTTGCACCAAAATCAGCGTCGCTTTTTTCCGGCAAATCTTTACTTTCTAAAATAAGTGCAGATGATAAAGCCTGGCCGTAAAGGGCAGAATATCCCCCTGTGCTGAATACAGTTCCTTTAAATAAAAAAGGGTTAAATCTTCCCCTTTGAGCAATACCAGGTGTACCACTATAAAAAAAGTTGTTTACCTGTGTGCCATCAATAAAAATTTTACTTTCTGTTGCAGTGCCGCCTCTTACAAACAAACCTTCACTTTCACCAACCTGTTGTGCTCCGGGTAACGATTTAAAGGCCTCTGTTACATCGCCGTTGGCACTTGCAGTAGTTACAATATCAATATCAGTTAATACAGCCCCTTTCTTTTTATCGCTTGCTTCAAACGAACCGGCAGATATTACCACTGCTTTTAATTCGGTTATCATTTCTTTTAAAATAACATTTATCGTAATATCAGTAGAAGCAATTGTTAGTTTTTGTTCAAAAGACTTATAACCCGTTGAAGTGGCTTCAATAACCCGTTCTCCTTTTTCTGCTGTACTAAACGAAAAGTTACCAGAGGAATCTGTGGTGGCACCATCATATGTATTTTTTAATACTATGCTTACTCCAGCTAATGGCCTATTCTTGTTATCTGCAACCTTACCGCTAATTTTTAATTGTGCTTTTACTGAACAAACTGATAAAGCCAGTAATAAAGTCAACAAATTTTTCATCTTTCTAAATTTTGCACAAACATAAAGTAGTTTATTTTATAAACCAAATATTTTAAAGAAATTATTTTTTCTTACCCGCTGGTAATGGAGAATTTGTTTACTACAAACAGGAGTTCAATATGCTGATTGTCAATAAATTAATGAACATTTTGCAGCATCGGTTCTGTTTCGTTATAAAAGCAAAACTTATTAACATAGCCGAAAATATATTTTTTTATGTGCCTGTAAATTGTAATTTAGCAATAGAATTTAATGGGTTAGTAAGTACAAGGGCTGTCAGAAATGACGGTCCTTTTGCTTTTTAGTACTTACCCCGAATTACAAAGATTTTTACAGATTATTTCTTTTCTATTTCTTCTTCTTCAACTAAAACAATTCTGTTTTTTAAAAATTTGAAATCTAAAATCATCAATTTACAATCAGCATTATCTTTACAACATGAGTAAAACTAAGTCGGCGTTTTTTTGCCAGAGTTGTGGATATGAAAGTGCAAAGTGGTTAGGCAAGTGTCCAAGTTGCAATAACTGGAACAGCTTTGTAGAAGAAGTAATTGTTAAAGGAAGCGATAAAAAAGAAAAAGATGAATGGGCAGAGTATAAAAGAGACGGGAAAATAAAAACCATTTCCATCAACGAAGTTAGCAGTGCCGAAGAAAAAAGAATTCTTA
>JAYSTT010000146.1:0-4038 GCA_043719495.1 Ferruginibacter sp.
GTTTTTGTCCGGATATTTTTTTTGATAACAGAATACCAATAAAAATAAAATAATAAACCTAAATGAAAAAAGAATAACAAAAATAGTAGAAATATTGTAGCTGGTCCTGTACGGTTGTCCGGTAATGTTGGTGTTAAGAACTACAGCTTGGCGTTATTCTTCGGCTGGAACTGAAGCGAATAGCTAATAAAAAACTGAGAATATATTCGTAGCCCCGCCCTACTGCCAAACCCCATAGCGGCATAGTATTTTTTATGTCGAAAGATTTGGCTTATTATCAGAATGTTTCACTACTTTATATAGCATTATAAAATTAATTATAGCCAGTAATAACATTGGAATCCTTCTATAAATGAAATCGGTTGATATAAGCCGTTCAATTAATTCTAAAGAAAAATTTTTATCGAGCTCAACTTGAATAGGGATTTGAATAGTTATAGTTGAAACAAGGGTTATAAAATTAAAAAGTAATGCCAACCAAACTAACCACTTGGGTATAACCATCGGTCGAAACCAAAACAATAAAATTTGGGGAATAAAGGATAAGAAAAAGAAAATAACAAATAGCGGAATAATCAGTGAACTATCAATATGATGAAATTCAGGAAATTCATTTGCGCCTACCGCACGCCATGTCCTGTAAGCAACCAACGAATTTACTATACCTCCCCCAAAAACATAGAAAACCAGCAGAATATAGACTGAGAATACAATAGTTGAAATTTTGTTTTTATTAGTCATTTTATAAATTTTTTAAGCACTTTATGTATTATTCTCTGACTAAAGGATTCTCTCTGACTTGCTGCTAACCATATAATTTTTTTTAAATAATTGATTCTGGCTTTACAATAGGTAAACAAAATGAGACATAAAAAAATCTCTACAAATGTAGAGATTTTTTTGTCGGGATGGATAGACAACGTTCTAACCAAATATTGAAGAATTTGGAACAAATCGGGCAAATTGAAGCACTTCTGGGCTAAGTCAGGTATTTGTATATGGCTACGCTTTAAACATAAAAGTTATTTTTGTGTGAAGTTACCTTTTCAATGTTTGCAGCCGTTCTATCAAATTTTATCATCTTCCCAAATCAATGAATTTATCTTCCATCCATTATTAGTTTTAATAAATTGGAAAAACTTATTGCCATATTCTTTAAAATAAGTCCCATTTAAATAGCCACTTTTTTGATATTTTGAAAACCGTTGTGCAATGTTACCAATAATTTTCGTTTCTTCTTTTATTTCACTTTCTTGAAAATTTGTAAGCGTTCCATCAGTTAGTATTTTTCTTCGTGGTTCGATAAAATTGTCTAAATTATAAACAACTTCTGTAGTGTCATTTTTTTTTATAATTATTATTTCTGGGATACAAACATTATTAATTATTGTCCAGTCAGGTTGTTTCTGATTTGTATTAGTGAAAATCTCAAAAAAATCTTTTATTAAATTATCTATCTCTAATTTATCAGGGTGAGTTCTTTCGCTATTATTTTGCATTGACTATATTATTATTTATCGTTGAATTCTTACGCTGTCATCAAATGCTTGCAGCTAACGAGCAGGGCATTATTCAGGTTGAGAAATAGAATTACGTCGGCCTGGAACCGCTGCTGATTGAAAAATATAAAGCTGAAGTTAAGTACAAAAGTTCAGCAATGCTTGTTCTGCCCGAACAAAAGCAAAATAGATTAAATGCTCATTGTTATTCCGTCTGCCCCAAAGTTCATGTGTGCTATACTATTTTATCAGCGATACCGAAAATGGTGGCAAAACAATGCTTTGAGTTGGGTTAGTAACATTTTGCTGTGTAGGTGTAATTATTGATGAAAGAGATGCGTTAGCATAACTAACCACAGATACAGAAGTTGCTGAAAAAACTGTTTGCAAATTGACAGTATGGCTCACATCGTCTAAATTAATAATTGTACATTTTGTTTGTGAACCATTTGTAAATGCAAAACCTTGTACTAATTTTAAGGAAGATGATGGGATGGTGGCAATATCGTTAAATTGCAAACTACTCATTTTTGTCATACCATTAGCTGCCTGATTAATAGGAATTAAGGCTGCACCATTTGTGTTTAGTTGGCTATTGGAATCTAACAGGTTTTTGAATTGATGAAATAATACTCTGTCGGTGTTGGGGTGTGCCAAAAAGAAAAAATAACTATAGGCAGAAATTAAACTGTTGCCCCAGGTATAAGTATATTCATCATTTTGGGTTGGGTTTCCTATTTCGGTGTACCATATTTTCCAATTATTGGTAAATAAAGGTTGAGCATAACTTAATGATGAGTCTGCAGTTTGTTTGAAGTAATTCAGGTTATCATAAAACTCACTTTTACTATTAAAACCTGCATGAGGTTTTCCATAGCAATATACATGAACAATCAGGTTATCAATGAGTGGTCTTGCAATTGAATCTAATAAAATATCATTCCAGCCTGCTTTTCGTGGGTTAGCATCTAATCCGTCTTTTAGGTTTGTTGCCACTGCTGCAACTTGTACATTAGGGTATATTGCTTTTATTTTTTGAGCAAAGTATTTGGCGGCTACAAAATAACTTGCTCCGTTATTGGGGAACGCAAGTGTATAGTAATCTCTACCAGGCCCCGAAGCGTACAATTCGTTACCTAACTCAATGTATTTTACAGGTAAGCCGGCAGCAGTTGCTCTTTGTAGCATATTTAAGTTTCGTTGCAATCTGTCATTCATCATCAACCACCAATCATCTGTCATGTTGGTTGTTCCCGGATGGTCATTTACAGTCCGTCCCCATTTCCATGCATAATAATCTTTGCCGGGTGTAATCAAATTTAAATCATAAGTTATTGCAAATGGATGTGAAGCATAACCAGCCTTTAAATCATTTATCGTATTGTATTTTTGATTATTGTTACTAATAATATTTCCCTGCACTTTTGAACCATCCAACCAACCATCTGCATAATTAGGGTTTGATGTAAAATTAATATCAGAAAATTCTATATCGTTTTTAAAATCCCAATAATTAGATGTTGTTCCACCTGGATAACGTAACATGCCAGGATTTACTGTTTGCAATAAATTGGTATAAAGGGTTGAACTTGTCCAAGGGTTTTGTATAAGTTGTGTATTCCAATTAAAACCAATACCATCGGGTTGGCGGTTTACATAGCCAGTAAGGGTAACGCCTGTTCCCCCAGGGGTGGCAGTTGGCGGAATGGTATCTATTTGTTTTTTGCAAGACAAGGCAATTGTTACTAACAATATTACAATAATGCAATAGTTGATTTTTCTATTTTTCATAACCCTTATGATATACAAAAAGTTAAAAGGTTTAATGCGATATAATTATTTTTAGACGTGTTTGATTTTGGGGATGTGAACATCTTGGTTAGTGATGAGGAAAAGGCATACAAGATTAAGCTGTCCGAAATTCAAAAGAAGTTAGATACAATAGAAGAAAAATATTTTGCCTTGAATGAAATGAACAGGGAAACCTATGAAAAATTCAATCAAAAATACCATTAAGAAAAGGCTGAAATCTTACGAAGTCTGCAATGATTGAGTATCGGGAGTTCTAACCTTGAATCAAATTTAAAAAAGGCTCTTTATTTTAACTCAAAACTCAATACAGTATGGCGTTCCAGCGGGGTGACGAATAAAGAAATACTTCAAAAATTCATATTTCCCGAAGGAGTTATCTACGATACGAAAAATGAAACTGTTCTAACTCCTAAAGCAAATGCTTTCTTTGAGCAAATTGCAAGTCTGCAAAGAGTTTTAAAAGATTCCAACAATGACAAAGGCAGCAATAATGCTGCCTTGTCTTGCTATGTCGGGATGACAAGATTCGAACTTGCGACCCCACGCCCCCCAGACGTGTGCGCTACCGGGCTGCGCTACATCCCGAAATATTAATTAAGATTTTTTTTTTTTTACCGGACATCAAAAGTAATCGAAAATTTCAACTTTAAAAACTTCAACTTATCTTATCTTAGCGCAACTTTTTATACATGAAGGTTTTAATTAAGCAAGCAAGGATTATTTCTCC
>JAYSTT010000147.1:0-1652 GCA_043719495.1 Ferruginibacter sp.
AATGCCCTTTTGCTTATAGCCCTTGCCCTTGCAATTTTTTCTAATTTATCCTGCATTAAAACAATGTCTGCGGCTTCCATTGCTGCTTCAGTACCAACAGCACCCATTGCAATACCAATGTTTGCCTGAACCAATGCAGGTGCATCATTGATACCATCACCCACCATTGCTACTTTTGAGCCATCTTTTTGTAATTCCTTAATGATATTAATTTTATCCTCGGGCAATAAATTCGCCCTGAAATCGGTAATACCAATTTGCTCTGAAACGTGTTTGGCAGTTTCGGAATTATCTCCTGTAAGCATAACAATGTTTTTAATCCCGCTGTTTCTTAAACCCACAATCATATCTTTTGCTCCTTCTCTTATTGCATCTGAGATATAAAAAATACCTGCTAATTTATTGTTTGCAGCAAGGTAAACAGCCGAATCGGTTTGATTAGTTTGAGTTGTTGAAAGGGATATTTTATTTTCCTCCATAAAAGCTTTGTTACCCAACAAAATGGATTTCGCTTCAACTTTAGCTTTAACTCCACGCCCTTTTATTACCTCAAAATCTTCAGGTTCAGTATAAGATATTTTGAGGTTATCAGCATAGCTTAATATTGCTTTAGCAAGTGGATGATTGGAGCGCCTGTCAACTGCTGCGGCAAGTTGTACCAATTGATTTTCATTGAATCCATTATCTACAATCTCCACTTTGTTTACTGTGGGACTGCCTACGGTTAATGTACCTGTTTTATCAAAAACAATCGTAGTAACCTTAGCAAGTTCTTCTAAGAATAACCCCCCTTTTATAAGGATACCTTCTCTTGCGGCACGGGCAATTGCTGCAATAGTAACCAATGGTGTTGCTAAACCAAGTTCCGCCGGTGAAGTAAAAATTAATAGTGCAATTACAAGCTTAACATCCCTGGTGTAAAAATATACAGCACCGACAAAAATGAATACAATAGGAATAAGCCAGGTAGCCACTTTATCAGTAAATTTTTCAATGGGGGCTTGCTGGCTTTCGGCTTCTTCAACCAAAGAAATAATCCTGGAAAAAACTGTATCCTTACCAGCTTTAGTCATTTCAATATCTAGTGCTCCTAATTCTACAATTGTACCGGCAAAAGCATCATTTCCAGCCACTTTTTCCTGTAATACACTTTCCCCGGTAATGGGAGCCTGGTTAACTGAAGCTGTACCATCTTTTACTTTACCATCAACAGGTATTTTTTCTCCTGCTTTTACAAGAATTATATCGCCAATCTTCAAATCATTTATCTGTACGGTTTTTTCCTTGCCCTCCTTTTTTATAATTGCTGTTTGGGGTACAGATCCAATTAAGTCTTTAATAGAAGCCCGTGCCTTTTCGCCACTTGCACTTGCAATATATTCTGCAATCAATATTATCATTAGCACTACAGAACCTGCTAAATATTCTTTGCCTAATACTGATACAATTACAGCGATGGTAATAAAGATTTCCGTACCTATCTTTCGTTCTTTTATTAAATCTGTTACCGCAACTTTTACCAAAGAGTAAAGGCCAAAAGCCATTGCACCCAATAAAACTGGCAGAGGAATAACTTCAAAATAAAATAACAAGCTTGCTATACCTACTGTGAGAATGCGGACAATCTCCCAAAGGAACTGACGGGAAAAGAA
>JAYSTT010000148.1:0-1650 GCA_043719495.1 Ferruginibacter sp.
AAGAACCGTGCAAAAGATGCCACAACACTTAACCCCAATATTGCGGAAGATTTAAAAACACCGCCTGAAATTTAAATTAATAGTTTTAAGCTCTTTAAATAAGTTTTGTTTAGCTGCGCTAAACATTGTTAGCCACAAAGGCTCGAAGGCACTAAGTTTAAAAATGCTACGCATTTTCCTTCGAGCCTTTGTGGCTAAATTCAATTTTTGTAAAAAATTGTTTCTTAGTTACTTCATATACTTGTCTTCGGCAGCTTGTATAAAACGGGTTTAAATGTAACAGGAATTATCTTTATAATTTTATTATGTCTGCAACAACGGCAAAAGAAAATATTTTAAAAAGAATCAGGCAGGCACTGAGTAATCCGGTGCCTTTGCCTTTTCCCCAAAGCGAAGGAATCAGTTCTGTTTTCCATCCGGCAACCGATAGTCTGGATGTGGTGTTTGCCCAGGAATTTACCAATATGCAGGGCAGGTTTGCTTTCTGTATTAATGAAGAAGAAATGATACAGCAACTACAGCAACTGATTGCTGAAAAACAATGGTCAAAAATTTATTGCAATACGGATAAATGGAACGCCCAATTCAGCAATACCATTAACCTGCCCGGATGCGATGCGTCCATTACAGATTGCGAATTTTTAGTAGCCCGTACCGGCACTATCGTTATGAGCGCTGCTCAACAAAGTGGCCGTACCGTAAGTGTTTACGCCCCCATTCATATTTGTATTGCATATACCAATCAGTTGGTGTACGATGTGAAAGATGCGCTGCAAAACTTAAAAGAAAAATACGCAGGTAATATTCCATCGCTTATAACATTTGCAACCGGCCCCAGCCGCACGGCTGATATAGAAAAAACACTGGTAACCGGTGTACATGGCCCCAAAGAAGTTTATTGCTTTCTGGTAGAGGCTCCATAATAAAATTGTATATTTGAAATGACAATTTAAATTCATTGTTATGAAAGAGATTACATTTTTGATACATGAAGCAGAAGAAGGTGGCTATTATGCCGAAGCCCTAGGACTGGGTATATTTGCAGAAGGTGATGATATTGATGGCTTAAAAGAAAATATAAGAAGCGGTATTGATTGTTATTATGACGATAAGAAAGATTGGCCTTCGCTTGTACATTTGCATTATGTAAAAGATGAAATAATGGCGCTATGAAATTGCCACGAAATATTTCTGGTCAGGAGTTGGTAAAAGTATTAACTAAACTAGGTTATGAAAAAGTTCAACAAAAGGGAAGCCATATAAAAGTAACTACAAACACTAACGGGCAACACCATTTGGCTATTCCTAACCACAGCCCAATTAGAACAGGCACATTAAACTCAATTTTAAGACAGGTATCTAACCATTTCGGCAAAACAAAAGAAGAAATAATACAAATTCTTTTTTAAATTTTTAGTTATTCCGATAGAATCAATTACTATATGAACATTTCAATCCATAAACTTTTTGTGTACGGTTCCCTTCGCAGCGGTTTCCGTAATCCTGTGTATGAATACCTTACCAAATATTTTCATTTACTGGGCGAAGCCGTAGTAAAAGGAAAATTATACGATTTGGGCGAATACCCTGCTGCTGCACCAACCGGTGAAGAAAAATTTATTTCAGGCGAGCTGTATTGTATTAATAATC
>JAYSTT010000149.1:0-4015 GCA_043719495.1 Ferruginibacter sp.
TTTTTAAATCCTAAAAAACTTTGTAAAACATTATCAGTGCTTTTATATTCTACCGAAAAAATACAAAGCAGCCCGATAATTACCAGGATGGCATAAAGCCAAACCATCACCCAATCGATGCCTTTTGATATGGAAGGAGTTTTTTGATACATAATTGCCCTAAACGCTTACAGGGGTTTATTCAAAGTGTCTTTTAATTCCGGTTTCTTTTTTTCGTCGGGTAAAATTGCTTCTGCTTTTGTTTTTATTTTATTATCGTTACTGTCTTTTTTAGGAAGTTCTTTTTTAAATTCCGCTTTATCTTTTTTTAGTTTATCTAAAACTTCATCTTCAGCCGATTCATCCAAATCCAATGTATCAATCATTAATTTTATGTAGCCTTTTGAAAACAGGTAAGCAGAGTCTTTTGCATGCAGTAAAGAATCTTGACTTTTTAATTCGGCATAAATATGCTGAGGAATTAAATTTAACTTGGATATTTCTTCAATTTTTGCAATCCTGCTTTTATCTACTATTGAATCTTTTAAATACTTTTCGACCATTAAACTTACAATAGGCCCGGCAAACCATGCTCCTTGTCCCGAGTTTTCTACTACACACATGATGGCAATTTTAGGATTTTCTCTTGGCGCAAAAGCTGCAAAAAAAGAATGATTTTTTTGTTTTACCCCTCTAATGTAATTTTCTACAGTACCTGTTTTACCGCACATTATTATTCCTTCTATTTTAGATCTTCTACCTGTACCTCTTTCCACTACTCCTTCCATACCATTGTGTACTACTTCAAAAATACTATCGGGTATATCTATAGTTTTATGTTTTCCTTGAAAATCAGCTAGCATATTAAATTTATCGCCCCCTTCAATAGAATCAACCAAATGCGGAGTTATATACCAGCCCTTATTAGCAATATAGGCCATTTCATTAGCTACTTGTATTGGGGTTACATCCACTTCGCCTTGACCAATACTAACCGAACGAAACGTACAATAATTCCATTTGCCCTGTCCGTATACTTTGTTATAAAATGCAGGACTGGGAATTAAGCCTCTTTTTTCTGATGGCACATCAACACCTAACTTGTGGCCCAAGCCGAAAGCCTGCATATACCTGTTCCATACTCCTAAGCTACTGTCGACATTAGGATATTTAGGATTGGTAATTACTCTTTGCATTACAGTGGCAAAATAAGTATTATCGGATACTGTAATTGCACTCTGCATATTAAAAGTACCACGATCTAAACATTTCATTGGCTTACCACTACCGCATCCATAAAAAGCTCCACCACAGCTTACAGTTGTTTGCGTTGTTATTACACCTTCATGTAAACCAACTAACGCTTGCAAAGTTTTAAAAGTTGAACCAGGGGAGTAAGAAGCCTGTACAGTTCTATTAAATAATGGCCTTGCAGGATTTAATAATAATTCTGCAATGTGTTTTTTCCTTTCGGCCCCGGTTAATAATTTAGGTTTAAATGTTGGGCTGCTTACCATACATAAAATCCCTCCTGTTTTAGGGTCTATAGCCACAATGGACCCTAATTTATTTTCCATTAATTTTTCGCCCAATTCCTGTAGTTCTATGTCTAATGAAGTGTGCATGTTTTGCCCTGCAACTGCAATAGTATCATACCTTCCTTTTTCAATACGCTCTGTCAGGCGGTTTTTATTATCTCTTTTCCATAACTCAATACCACGTTGCC
Organism: Ferruginibacter sp.; assembly: GCA_043719495.1. GTDB lineage: Bacteria > Bacteroidota > Bacteroidia > Chitinophagales > Chitinophagaceae > Ferruginibacter. Next base: position 1,706 of record JAYSTT010000149.1, read on the forward strand.
CCATTAATACTTTTTCATAAGTTCTTTCAAGGCCTGTTTTACCAATATAATCACCCATTACATAACCGGTATATTTTGGATTTTTCAATACATTAGAATCTACTTCGCTTAAATAACCCAGAATATTTCCTGCAGCATCAAAAGGGTAATCTCTTACAGGCCTTTCCTGTAAATAATATCCCGGAGCAAACTTGTACAGGTTTTCTGTAAGCTTAGCCATTTTTTCGTTACTTAACAATGCTTCAAAAACCGATGGCCGGTAACTTTTATTTTTTAAAATAGCATTGAGAATCCTTTTTCTGAATTCTGCTGTATCTATATTTAAAATATTGCATAAAGTAAAAGTATCGGTACCTTTAATTTTACCGGGTACTACCATTAAATCATAGATGGTGGTATTTTGTAAAATTGCCCTGCCCTTGCGATCATATACAATTCCCCTGTCGGGATAAATTACTTTTCTAAAAGTTCCCTGATCATCTGCCTGTGCTTTGTATTTTGATGAAAATAACTGAAGGTTCATCAACTGCAGTATAATAATTACAAACATGCCGGTAAATACCAGCATAATTACATTTTTACGCGACTGATTGAAGACAGACATTTTTAGCTGACGGTTGATAGTTGATAGTTCATAGTTGCATGCAATATTTATCTAACTGGTATATTGCTATACAGTATTGGTTCTAAATTTTTGTTTCCTCACAAATAACAATTCAGTAATTATTATCAGCAATAAACTAATGGCAGTTGATAAAAATGTTTTTGCTAAAAAATACCAGATGTTACCAAACTGCCATGCCTCTAACAAAAACAACCAACCATGATGTATTATTGTGAGTACGGCCACATAAATAAAATAAGGTAAAAAGCCCCCCATGCTTTTAATGGATGGTTCTTCATAATTACCATCTGCACCTTCCTGCGGTATTAAAAGATTAATAAGATAAAGCCTGAGGTATGCCATTAACACACAGGCGGCGGCATGAAAGCCGGGGTTATGCCTAAAACTATCTAATGTAAAGCCATATATAAATGCAATCACTAACTGCCAGGTACGACTCATATTAAAGGGCAGCCACAGAATAAATAAAAAATACAAATATGGAGTTACCATCTGGTGCAGGTGTATTTTATCCAGTACAAAAACCTGTACCAGCATAAATAAGATAAACCTGACAATATTTTTTACTAATGTGCTCAATTTGTATTCAATAGTTTTTACTTGGCCTGTTGTTTAGCTTTTTCCAATAACTGATTAACTGCTTCCTGCTGCCGGTTATCAATAACAAACACATATTGCAGGTTAAAAAAATCAGCAGCTGACTTAAATTTTATTAAAAAATTATTGGTGCTTTTTTCCGGTATCACTTCTGTAACAAATCCAATAAGCATGCCTTTGGGAAATGTAGTACTAAAGCCGCTGGTAATAATCGTATCGCCTATTGACACTTTAGCACTTTTAGGTATTCCTGTTAAAGAGATGATATTAGGAATTTTACCATCCCAGCTTAATGTTCCGGTTTCGCCACCTTTAAACAATTTGCCGCTTATATGGCTGTCTTTGTGCAGCAGGCTCATTACCACTGCATAATCATCGGTTACTAAAGTAGTAATACCAACGGCAGCATTATTCATATCCACCAGCCCCATGCCCTCTTTTAATTGCTGTGCTTTACCTCTTGATAAAACAATAAAATTACTTTGTGTATTCACTGCGTTTTCAATTACTGTGGCCTGCAGGTAAGTGTATTTTCTGTATTCTGTTAATGAATCAATTTTAATAGTATCTACCATTGTTTTGGTAATAGTATCGGGCAATTGAAAATCTGCTTTTAATTTATTGTACAATCTCTCATTAGCTTTAACCAGTGAGTCATTCGTTTTTTTAAGATGAAAATAATCTTCTACTTTATTGTATTGCTCATTTACTTTACCAGTAAGCTGGTTGGCAGTGTTAGAAAAAACAGCATTATGATAAGTATTGTAGTGAACAATTAAATAGATACAAAATCCCTGTAATAACAGGAAAAAGAGCAGGTTAAAATAGCGGCGAATGAAAAGAAAAATATTACGCACCTGGAGAAGTTACAAAATTATTATAAAGTTAAAAGATGCAAGGCGCAAGTTGCAAGGGAGAAGTTTTTTTCTGCAAACTTTCTTCATAATAACATACAGTTTAAATATTTGTACTTATCCCTTTAACCTTGTAGCTTCCTGTTATCTCATTACAAACGGATACCTGTCGTAATGCTTTAGTGCAATACCTGTGCCACGTACCACACTTTTTAAAGGATCATCTGCAACATG
>JAYSTT010000150.1:0-1643 GCA_043719495.1 Ferruginibacter sp.
AATGAGTCAGCATATTGCCCACATAGCTTTAGTAGTTAACAACTATGATGAAGCCATTAAATTCTATACCGAAAAATTAGAGTTTACGCTTATAGAGGACAGCAAACTCAGCGAAACAAAACGCTGGGTAAAGGTTGCACCAAAAGGTAACGGGCAGTGTTGTTTATTACTAGCACAGGCCGCTAATGAAGAACAAAAAAGCAGGGTTGGAAATCAAACTGGTGGCAGGGTATTTCTATTTTTATATACCGATGATTTTTGGAGAGATTATAATAAATATGTAGAAAGGGAAATAAATTTTGTTCGTCCGCCAATTGAAGAGGCTTATGGAACAGTTGCTGTTTTTGAAGATTTATATGGTAATTTATGGGACCTGATACAACCAACTAAAGAATAGTAAATTTAAAAAGTAGAATATAAAATGCTTTTTAATTACAAGGCACATTCCATATTCGACATTCGCAAATTCCATATCGATTTTACATGAGCAATTTTGTTTTTGTATAACTGCAACTTGCTTTTATGCTTGTAAAAATATCCGGCTCGTAAGTGTTTTCCTGCTCTACCAAATAATGTTTTACCCCAGCCAGTTTTGCATTAGCAAAAATTGTTTTAAAGTCAACAGTTCCATTACCCACTTCTGTATTTTTTGTTTTATCAGTTTTAAGCATATCCTTTACATGCCACAAATGAAAACGGCCCGGATGCTTTTTAAAAAAATCCACCGGATTATACCCAGCCCTTACCACCCAATATAGGTCCATTTCCATTTTTACTAAATCCTTATCAGTATTATTTAAAAAAATATCATACCCATTCTGCCCCGCCATGTCAATAAATTCAAAATCATGATTATGATAGGCTAATTGCAGATTGGCTTTTTTGCAAATTTCCCCTGCTATGTTCATTTTTTCTGCAAGCACTTTGTATTGGTCAATAGTTTTTCTTCTCTCCTCTTTCATCCAGGGAATGATGATATACTTATTACCCAGTGTATTACCTGCTTCACAAAAATTCTTTACATCATCACCATTGCCATTTTCAAAAAGAAAACTTTCGGGCATGTAATGACCACTGGGGCTTTTTAAATTATTATCTTTTAAAAGCACTGCCATTTCTTTTACGGTTAACCCATAAAACTTATTATCAGCAGATAGGCCAAACATTTCCACTTCCTTGTAGCCGGCAGCAGCAACTTTTTTAATTACTAACCTGGGGTCTTTAACAATTTCATCCCTTACAGTATAAAGCTGGATACCAACAGTTTTTTGTTTTTTCTGCAATTCAGATGGGTTCATAATTAAACCGGCGGTTAACAATCCTGATTGTTTAATAAAGGTTCTTCTTGTATTCATATAGCAAAAATATGATTAGGTTAAAAACTAAAGTTACATAAAATAAAAAAGCCGTCCTTTAAAAAGACGGCTAATTCAAAATATTTATAAACGTTAGATTCTAAAGTGAGCAAATGCTTTGTTAGCTTCTGCCATACGGTGGGTATCTTCTTTCTTTTTAAAAGCAGCGCCTTCCCCTTTGCTTGCGGCCACAATTTCATTGGCTAATTTATCGGCCATACTACGCCCGTTTCTGTCGCGGCTATACTTTACCATCCACTTAATACTTAAAGAAATTTTTCTGTCGGC
>JAYSTT010000016.1:0-4524 GCA_043719495.1 Ferruginibacter sp.
AAGTGAATAAAGTATAAGGCCCGCTGCCCCGCAAAGCACAACAAACAACATAAAGAAGTCATAAACATCTTTTAATTTAAAACCCATAAAGCTGGGGTATGCAGGTTTTATCAACCCTTGCGATTTAATAGTTTCATACTGGGCAGGTGTTAAAACAGCATCAAGCGTTTTACTTAAAGTATAAGCGGTGTCTTTACTATCTTTTGCTTTTTTAAGCATAGCTGTTGACTGTTCAAAGGCTTTATCAATATCAATATTATTCTCTTTTGCTTTTGTTATGTCAATAGCTGCTGCAATCTTTTCTTTTCCTAAAATATATAAGTCTCTTCCACTTGGTTCCTTTTGCCCTTCAAGTATTGCTTTTAAATCCACATTCTCTTTTTGCATTGCAATGTACTTATCTGGAGAAGGTGGCAGCAAAGCACCCAGCACACCTGTAAGCACATAGCCGCCGGCATTACCAAGAAACCATACACCCATCAATAAAGAAGCAAATCTTTTTGGTGCCAGCTTAGCCACTAATGATAGTCCAATTGGCGACAAACACAACTCTCCCCAAGTATGCAACAGGTATAACACTATCATCCATATAATGCCAATTTTTCCTGTCATTCCAAGTCCTTTTACCTGTGTTGCTATAATAAAGTAACCAAGTGCTATCAGCAATAAACCCCATGCCTGCTTAACAGGCGAAATAGGTTCAATACGTTTTTTACTCATCCATGCCCACATTATACTAAAAGGTATTGCAAATAACATTACAAAAATGCCGTTAAAACTTTGCACCATACTGGGCTGCATCTTCCAGCCAAATATTCTGGTGTCCGTTTGATTATTTGCAATAAAAGTTAAAGAAGAACCTGCCTGTTCAAAAGCTCCCCAAAAAAACATCACAAAAAAGCATACAATATATAATACCCATATCCTGTCCCTCTCTACTTTTGAAATGGTTTTATCAGACATGATTAAAAATCCAAGACTTATACCGGCTGCAAAAATAAAAGGGTATAACCATGCTTTTATCCATGAAGCGCCAGGCGCATCAAATACCTGATGAAGGCCAAAAGTAATGGCAATAAGCAATACCATTGAAATGATAATATTGGTACTTGTAAATTTTGCACTGTCAGATTCATCATCTGGAATATCTGATTTTTTAGGTTTGCCACCAATGGCTTGCCCCTGCGGCGTAACTACATATTTATTTTTAAGAAAAAAGAAAGTAAGGGTACCAATAAACATAGCAAGTGCGGCAATAAGAAAGCCCCATTTAAATGCAGAAAGGTCTCTTATACCATTATGTGTAACATCGCCAAAAATGGGGCAAAGTATTTGGCCCAATGTGGCACCAACATTAATACCCAGATAAAAAAGGGTAAAGGCAGAATCTAATTTGTTTTTTTGTTCCTTGGGGTAAAGGCTACCCACCATGGAAGAAATATTTGGCTTAAAGAAACCATTACCAAAAATAACTGCAATCAACCCTAGCCACATAATGGTTTTTGCCATCCCTAAATTATCGGCATATAAAGTGCCACTAAAAAAGAGCAATAGCTGCCCAATACCCATTGTTGTGCCGCCCAGTAAAATACAATTTCTATTACCCAGATATTTATCCGAAATATAACCACCCAGCATTGGGGTGAGGTAACATAAACCCAAAAATCCTCCATAAATGATAGAAGCTTCCGATTCACCCATTAATAACGCTTCTGCAAGAAACAGGGATAATAATGCCCTCATCCCATAAAAGTTAAACCGCTCCCACATTTCGGTACCAAATAATACCCATAAACCTTTAGGATGGCCAGGTTGTTTCATTACTTGTTCATTCATAATTTGTAGTGTTTAAATGCTTGGTTGGTTTGTTTTTAGTTACCCAAAATAGCGATTTTCTTTTTAGTACAATCAAATTATACCCTTCATTTTTAAAATGATGCTTTAAGATAAAACGCCATACATAAAATTAATCTTGAAATACGCCTTCATAATTTTAAATTCGCAAACTCAAACCTTTACAATATTATTTAAACCGATGAACATTCTTTTAATTGGAGCCGGCGGTAGGGAACATGCATTTGCCTGGAAACTGGCGCAAAGCAAATTATGCGATAAATTATTTATTGCACCGGGTAATGCAGGCACAGCCTTATGCGGCACCAACCTGCCTGTTGAGGTAACCAATTTTAAATTATTGTCCGAAGCCTGTATATCAAACCATGTAGATATAATTTTAGTAGGGCCTGAAGAGCCCTTAGTAAAGGGCATTTATGATTTCTTTAAAAATAATAAGGCTACAAAGCATATTGCTGTAATTGGTCCATCAAAAGCTGCAGCACAACTGGAGGGTAGCAAGGCGTTTGCCAAAGCTTTTATGTACCGGCACAATGTACCTACAGCTGCTTATAAAGAATTTACTGCAGAGAATTATTTGGCGGGTGTGGAATATATTAAAGGCCATTCTTTACCGATAGTATTAAAAGCAGATGGCCTGGCAGCAGGCAAAGGTGTATTAATTTGTCAAAGCAATATAGAGGCATTATCAGAATTTGAATTGATGCTTTACCGTTCAAAATTTGGCGAAGCAGGTAAAAAGGTAGTGGTAGAAGAGTTTTTAAAAGGAATTGAGTTAAGTATTTTTGTGCTTACTGATGGAGAAAATTACCTGCTGTTGCCCGAAGCAAAAGACTATAAAAGAATTGGCGAGGAGGATACAGGCCTTAACACAGGCGGTATGGGTGCTGTAAGCCCGTTGCCATTTGTAGACGAATTATTTTTGCAAAAAGTAAAAGATAAAATTATTGTACCTACCATTGCAGGCTTAAAAAAAGATAAACTGGAGTATAAGGGGTTTATATTCTTTGGGTTGATGAACGATAATGGGGAACCCAAAGTGATAGAATACAATTGCCGCATGGGCGATCCGGAAACTGAAGTGGTGATACCCAGAATAAAAAATGATTTGGTAGAATTACTACTGGCTATTGCACAACAAAAATTACACGAAGTAACTCTTGAAACTGATAACAGGTCAGTAGCTGCAGTGGTTGCTGTTAGCGGAGGTTATCCCGGAGATTATAAAACAGGGATGCCTGTGCTGGGCCTTAATACTGAAGTGTTTAAAAATAGCCTTTTGTTTCATTCAGGCACCAAACAGCAGGGCGAAGAAGTAGTTACTAATGGCGGCAGGGTGCTTGTGGTTACTTCATTTGGCGATACTATTTCCAAAGCCGCAGAACAATCCAACTATATGCTGGAGCAATTGTATTTTGAAGGGATATATTTTCGCAGCGATATAGGTTACGAATTTTTATAAAGCAGGTGATTGATTAAATTTCAAAGTAAGTTTATGGTTTTTGTGTTTGCCTTTTTTTGATTAAAATAAAGTTTCTCATAAAACTTTGAAAAATAAAAGGTTTGCCGTTGTTAATTCAAATAATTTACTTCAACTTTGCCTGCATTACATTACGTTAGTTTTCACTCAACAAAATATGGGCCTCTTTAATTTTTTTACACAGGAAATTGCGATTGACCTGGGTACTGCAAATACCCTGATTATCCATAACGACGAAGTAGTGGTAAATGAACCATCTATTGTTGCACTGGACCGAAACAATCCTAAAAACATTTTAGCCGTGGGCAAAAAGGCATTAATGATGCATGAAAAAACCCACGAAAGTATCCGAACTGTCCGTCCGCTAAAAGACGGCGTAATAGCAGATTTTAATGCTGCGGAGTTAATGATAAGGGAAATGATCAAGATGATCTATCCTAAAAAACCATTATTTGCCCCAAGCTGGAGGATGATGATTTGTATTCCATCTTCTATTACCGAGGTAGAAAAAAGAGCGGTACGAGACAGTGCTGAACAGGCGGGGGCTAAAGAAGTGTATTTGATTCATGAGCCAATGGCAGCTGCACTGGGTATTGGTATTGATGTGGAAGAACCGGTAGGAAATATGATCATCGACATTGGAGGTGGCACAACTGGGATTACAGTAATTGCATTGGCAGGTATTGTTTGCGACCAAAGTATCCGTATTGCCGGTGATGAGTTTACTGCCGATATTATGGAAGCACTTCGCCGTTACCACAGTTTATTAATTGGTGAGCGTACTGCAGAGCAAATTAAAATTCAGGTAGGTGCTGCTATGAAAGATCTGGATAATCCACCTGACGATATTCCGGTAAACGGAAGAGACCTTGTAACTGGTATTCCTAAACAGGTAATGGTAAGTTACCAGGAAGTTGCCGAAGCATTGGACAAAAGCATCTTTAAAATTGAAGAAGCAATTTTAAAAGCATTGGAAACTACGCCTCCAGAGTTGGCATCTGATATTTACCGCCGTGGTTTATACATTACAGGTGGGGGTGCTTTGTTAAGAGGTTTGGATAAAAGGTTACAAGCAAAAATTAAGTTGCCGGTGCATGTTGCAGATGATCCTTTAAAAAGTGTGGTACGTGGCACAGGTATTGCACTAAAGCATTACGACAGGTATCCGTTTGTAATGAGATAACAGGAAG
>JAYSTT010000151.1:0-1642 GCA_043719495.1 Ferruginibacter sp.
CGCCAATATCAGTAATAACTGTAACTCCTTTATCTTTAGCTAATGCATCTAATTGTAAAACATCTTCTGGGAAAAAAGAAATATCAACTATGTTTTTCCCGCAATTAATTACAGCCTTCAAACAATCAAAGCCCATAAATCCGGGAACAGCTGTTACTACCAGGTCAAAAGAAGAAAGCCACGATGAATAAGCTGAATAATTTTTTAAATCTGCTTTCTTTATAATTATAGAATCCTTTAGCGCCTTGAGTTGTTGAAGGTTTTGCTCATTAACATCAAAAGAAGTAACCTTATAATTGGCTGCAAGGTCAATAGCAATAGCCCTGCCAACCATACCGGCGCCTAATACAGCAATATTCATAAAGCAATCATTTTAAAAAATGCAAAGATGCGCAAAATTATAGTGAAGAGGGTTGCTTCACCGTTTTTTCATTTTCAATATTGCCCGTGTTTAGAGTATTTGCCGGCTCAAATAAAAGTACATGTACCTCTTCAATAGCATTCGGTCGGTGTTCGATTCCCCTGGGTACAATTAAAAATTCTCCCTGCTGAAGCTTAACTGTTTTATCACGAAACTCCATATCAAAACTTCCCTGCACCACATAAAATAATTCATCCGCTTCTTTGTGAAGGTGCCAAACAAAGGCCCCCTGAAATTTCACCAGTTTTACTTCCTGCCCATTTAGCGCTCCCACTATTTTGGGGTTCCAATGCTCAGAAAAAAGAGAAAATTTTTCAGAAAGATTTATTTTATCCATAGTATAAATTTACGCCGATTGCGCAAACAAGAATAATCTGTCCTTTTCTTCTGCCCAGAAAGACTGAACATAATTTCTTCTCTCGTTTATTAGCGATCTCCTTAACCCGATTAAAATTGTTTTTGGAATACTTACATTTAGGCATCTAATAGCACCTTGCATAAACGAAAAACAATTTCCAGATGAATGAGCTTTGGCATCAGTTTATCGAAAACATCAAGAACACGAAATGGCCGGAATGGATTAGTACAATCACTCAAATTACCAGTGTATGGTATGCTCGTAAAAATAATGTTTTGGTTTATCCTACAGGAATTGTGGGTGTATTGCTGGCGGCCTATGTATATTTTTATATGGTATCGCCACCACTTTATGCAGATGCTTCATTAAATATTTATTATTTCCTGATGAGTGTATATGGCTGGTTTCATTGGGTGCAGAAAAAAGAAACAGGAAATTACACTTACCCCATCAGTTGGTGCACTTCTAAACAATTATGGTTTGGAATTGGTTTTTTTATTTTCTTCTGGGTAGTTATTTATTTTGTTTTAAAACTATGGACAAATAGTAATACACCGGTCCTCGATTCATTAGTATCTGGTTCTGCCGTAACAGCTATGTGGTGGATGGCCAAGAGGAAAATTGAAAACTGGATCGCCTGGATTTTTTCAAACATAGTTGCCATCCCTTTAAATTTTTATAAAGGTCTTATGTTGTTTACACTAATGTATGTTTTATTTTTACTACTAGCCTGGTGGGGTTATAAAGAATGGGCCAAAAAACAAGCAGTGGGCAAATCATTAATTTCTGTATGAGCTATTGCAATTTCATAAACTCGCTTAAGCCTGGTGAGCAAATTGAACATAGGAACTACCATGACCTTT
>JAYSTT010000152.1:0-1641 GCA_043719495.1 Ferruginibacter sp.
GTCCCTTGGTAACAATATCATAACTCATGCTTAGTCCCAGCCCCGTTCCCTGCCCGGTTGGTTTGGTGGTAAAGAAGGGTTGAAATATTTTATCCAGTATTTTTTTGGGAATACCCGGCCCATTATCTTTTACGCTAATTAAAACTTTGTCACCGACTTTCTTTGTACTAACCCAAACAGTAGGGTTGTGTTTATACTCAGGGTCCAGGAACCCTCCGCCAACTGGCGGAGGCAGTGGGGCTGCATAAAACGCATTCGTTATCAAATTCAATATCACTCTTCCCATATCCTGGGGAATGATATTGATGTTACCGATGGATGGATCAAAATCAGTTTTCATCGTTGCATTAAAAGATTTGTCTTTTGCCCGCAAACCATGATAAGCCAACCGTAAATATTCATCAGCCAGTGCATTAATATCGGTTGGTTCTTTTACACCGCTGCTGCCCGCAGGACTCTGTGAGCTGCGGCTATGTTGCAACATGCCTTTTACAATGGCATCGGCACGTTTGCCGTGGAAAATTATCTTTTCTTCATTATTGGTAACATCTTTTGCAAGTGCCTTCACCTCATCGAAATTTCCTTTTTCAATTTCTTCATTCATTTCTGTCAACAATTCTTTATTTACTTCCGAAAAATTATTGACGAAGTTTAACGGGTTTTGAATTTCATGGGCAATGCCTGCGGTGAGTTCACCGAGACTGGCCATTTTTTCTGATTGAATCAGTTGGGATTGGGTGGATTTTAAATTGGTAAGTGTTGTTTCTAATACTTTGTTTGCTTTTTGTTTTTGGCGGTTGTTGCGGTATAGAATGATTGTTACCAGCAGAATAACGCCCAGCACCGCAACCAAGCCAGCCATATTCATTTTGTTTGCATAGGCGGTTTTTTCTTCATCCAGTTTTTTTAAATGAAGCTGTTCATTAAAAGCAAATTTTTGGTATTCAGTAAGATTTGTTATCCTGACATTTTTTAAACTGTCATTTAATTTATATGCTAAGCTTTCATATTTGTAAGCATTATCTTTATCGTTGTTTAAAGTATACAGATTAGAAAGTGCTCTATAAGCAGTCACAAGAGCATCATCAGCAGTGCCAATCAGTTGGGCTGTTTCAATTGTCTTTTTTGCATAAAAAAGGCTCGAATCTTTATTATTCTGCCCAAGGAATATACCAGAAAGTCCATTGTAAGCTAATGGCAATCCAACCAGTTCTTTATCTGCCCAAAATCTTGCAATTGCCTTATGTGCATTAATTATAGCAGAATCCCACATCCCTTTTTGCCCATAAAACCGTGCAATAAACAAATAAGAAAAGCCAACTCTGTTATAGCCTGCTTTAGCCCCTGTTTCAATGCTTTTTTTAAGAAATAAAAGGGCTGAATCGGGGGACATTGCAAAGGCAAGACCTCTACTTGCAATATATACTACCTTACCGTTATTGATGGACTCCCCAAGTTTCAATGCCTCCTGTAAAGAGGCTTTATATTTTTCAGGTTCTCCCAAACTGACCCATACGTTTCCCATCATCTGGTAATTCATACCTAAAATGGAAATTCGGGCATCATGACTATTTTCTGAATTTGAAAAGGTCCAGGGCCGCCAATTATCTGATTCATTTTTTTCATCACCCGCCAGTTTCA
>JAYSTT010000153.1:0-3998 GCA_043719495.1 Ferruginibacter sp.
GTTTCATCTAAACAAAATTAAACCATTGATAATCATCAGCTTTGGAAAAGCTTTGTTTAGCTCTTGATTTTTTAAAAAATTTAAATTGGTGTCCGGGCTGGACAATCAACAATGCCCTGCCTGCACAAAGCCCTGCCCGGGAGAAGTAATAAATATGATATTGTTTTATAAAACCATGCTGGTATCAACCCGAACCTTGCCAATGAAAGATTACATTACAACGAATCAAAAACTATTACAGGAGCTTAGAAAAGAATATCATCTTAAATAAAAAAGAGAATGAACAGGCCAACACTTAAAACAATTGCTATAAAATTTATGATTTATATACTGTGGGGTTTGCTATTGCCATTACTTTATATACCGGCAGCTAAAAAATTAGTACTGGAAAATAATAAAAAAATAAAACTATCAGGATAATATTAACTGTACCAGGCTAAAATCATATGGTTGAAAAATATTTTACTTAACTTGAACCATGGATAAGCGAACCTTTATAAAAAACATATCATTATTCGGGGCCACACCCATGTTGGGTAATATTGATAACTGGATAAAAAAATATGAACAGCTCCTGCCGGGGCAGCTGGCCGCTGATGAAATATTCTGGCAAGGCATCCGTAAAGGTTACCGGTTAAAGCCCGACTATATTAATCTTGAAAACGGTTACTATTGTTTTCTTCCGCAGGAAACGCTGGAGAATTTTATCAATCATGTACGTGAAATAAATTACCAGGGTTCTTATTATATGCGTACCAAAAGATTTGATGATAATAATGCCATGGCCGAAAAACTGGCCGCACTGGCAGGTTGTTCCAAAGAAGAATTGGTGATAACAAGAAATACCACCGAATCGCTGGACCTTGTAATTGGAGGCATGCACTGGCAGGCAGCTGATGAAGCGGTAATGGCAGAACAGGATTATGGGTCTATGCTGGATATGTTTAAACTGGTGGCTAAAAGATACGGCGTTATCAATAAAATTATCTCGGTACCCAATCATCCTGCTTCGGATGAAGAGATTGTGAACCTGTATGCCAATGCCATTACGCCTAAAACAAAATTACTGATGGTCTGTCATATGATCAATATCACAGGACAGATTTTACCTGTGAAAAAGATTTGCGATATGGCGCACAGTAAAGGCGTAAAAGTGCTGGTAGACGGCGCACATGCATTTGCTCACTTCAACTTTTCTATTGCTGACCTGCATTGCGATTACTATGGCACCAGTTTACATAAATGGCTGAGTGTGCCGCTGGGCCTGGGGTTTTTGTACGTAAATAAAAAAAATATTGCGGAGCTATGGCCCTTGTTAGGTGAAAATGCCGATTTGAAAGAAGATGATATTCACCGGTTGAATCATATTGGCACTCCCCCGGTTCATACTTACCTGGCTGTTGCAAATTCCATCGATTATTATTTAAAATTGGGCCCCGAAAGAAAAGAAGAAAGGCTTCGTTACCTGCAACTTTACTGGACTGCTAAAGTAAGGAACATTACAAACGTAGTTGTAAATACACCTGCCGATACTAAACGTTCCTGTGGTATTGCCAATGTAGGCATTAAAGGAATGAAGCCTTCTGTTTTGGCTGATACGCTATTGAAAAAATATAAAATTTATACCGTAGCCATTGATTATGCCAATGTACAAGGTTGTCGCATTACACCCAATATTTATACAACTCCAAAAGAGCTGGATCAGTTGGTACTTGCGCTTACTGAATTGGCAAAAGCCTGATTCATTGGTGGATATTGATGTACAGCACTACTTGATTTAAAATAAATTCTATCCCATTATTTTTATGAAGACAGATAAAGTTGAACACAGCACTGTTGAAGGCCATGCTGGCATAGTAGCCATATGTGGAGGTGAGCCCAAAACATTTTAATATTTACTTTAACCTGGATTAAAAATAATTAACTGAATTTAATAGGATAATTTATCGACGTCATGCAATCGTCCATCATAACAAACCAAAAACGAATTGAATCTATCGATATCCTCCGTGGGCATACCATGGTAATCTTGGCGCTGGACCATGTAAGGGATTATATTCACTCAACAGCAAATACAGATGACCCTTTAAATTTTGAAACTACCACCCCATTATTATTTTTAACCAGGTGGGTCACTCATTTTTGTGCTCCAACTTTTGTTTTTCTTTCAGGCACTTCCATTTACCTGCAAAGTTTACGCAAATCAAAAAAAGAGCTGAGTGCCTTTTTAATTAAACGAGGGTTGTGGCTGATCTTTATAGAATTTGCAGTTATTTCATTGGTATGGACGTTTAATCCACTATATCAATTTATTCCCTTGCAGGTTATCTGGGCTATTGGTATCAGTATACTGATATTAGGTTTATTAATAAGGCTGCCTTTCAACTTTATTTTATCCCTGGGTTTAATTTTAGTTTTAGGACATAACCTTTTAGATAAACCTGAATCGGCACCTGGCTGGAAGTAAAAGGATGTTATTGGTTGGGCAATTGATTGAAATAGATATGGAAGTGCAAAAAGCAAATTAATCAACACTATTTTAATTGGAAAGCAGGCAAAATAACGGTTTTTGCAGAACTATAACTGAATTAATAAACCATTGTTTATTAAAAAGAACAGTTATAAATTTTAGGTTAAAAAGTATTTAATTACTCCATTATAGACAATTTTAGTAAACGCTGTCTTTTAAAAAAATATCATGAAAAAAAACTGGCTCTTCATTTTATCGTTGGCAATTGTTTGCAATTGCACCGCACAAAAAAACACTGTTGCAAAAACAATTGATGTATTGAAAAACGAATCTGCAACAAATATTCAATCGGGTTATGATACCTATAAAAAAATTGCTTTAACCATTTGGGACTATGCAGAGGTTGGGTATAAAGAAATAAAAAGTTCGGCCCTGTTACAAAACACCTTAAAAGATAATGGCTTTATGGTAGATGCAGGTGTAGCAGGTATGCCCACTGCATTTGTAGCCACTTACGGCAGCGGTACCCCCGTTATTGGTATTCTTGCTGAGTATGATGCATTGCCGGGATTATCGCAGGATAATTCTCCAACTAAAACATCCATTGCAAATAAAACCAGTGCACATGCCTGCGGCCACCATTTGTTTGGTACTGGATCGGTAGCCGCTGGTATAGCTATTAAAAAATTAATGGAAGCAGGAAAAATAAAAGGTACCATTAAAGTATTTGGTTGCCCGGCAGAAGAAGGTGGCAGTGGAAAAGTATATATGGTAAGAGAAGGATTGTTTAATAATGTAGATGTGGTACTGCACTGGCATCCGGATGAAAACAATTCAGTAATTTATACCAGTGCATTGGCCAATAAATCAGCCAAGTTTAGATTTTATGGTATTGCATCACATGCTTCTGGTTCACCCGAACAAGGGCGTTCTGCTTTAGATGCAGTAGAGGGTATGGATAATATGGTAAACATGATGAGAGAACATATACCACAGGAAACCCGTATTCATTATGTAATTACCAATGGCGGAAAGGCGCCAAATGTTGTTCCTGATTTTGCTGAAGTGTATTATGTAATAAGAAACCCTGAAAGAAGCAATGTAGAAAGTATATTTAACAGGGTAGTGAAAGCTGCTGATGGTGCTGCTTTGGGCACGGAAACAAAAATGGAATATGAATTAATTTCGGGAGTACACGACTTGCTTATCAATAAATCGCTTGCTATGAATATGCAGGCTAATTTAGAAAAAGTTGGGGGTGTTTCTTACACACCAGATGAAATAGTATTTGCTAAAAAAATACAAGCTTCTTTTTTAGGAAAAGTCCCTTCGGTTGAGGCTGGCAATCTTATTCTGCCTTTTCATATCAATAAAAATCAGGGTTCAACAGATGTGGGAGATGTGAGCTATGTAGTTCCCACAGTAGGTTT
Source organism: Ferruginibacter sp. (assembly GCA_043719495.1). Lineage (GTDB taxonomy): Bacteria > Bacteroidota > Bacteroidia > Chitinophagales > Chitinophagaceae > Ferruginibacter. The sequence goes on from JAYSTT010000153.1 coordinate 3,901, forward strand.
AGAAGCAGCTACCTGGGTAACCGGCACTTCAGCACATAGTTGGCAGGCAGTAGCAAGTGGTGGTACCGATATTGGTATAAAAGGGATGATCGTTGCTG
>JAYSTT010000154.1:0-1637 GCA_043719495.1 Ferruginibacter sp.
TTTAATGATGGTGTTTTTTGCGGCATGTAATAATCCTTCTGAAAAAATTAAAGAAGATTTTACAAAAATAGATGCCGATTTAAATACGAGTAATGGGAAAATTTTATTTCAAATAAATTGTGCCAATTGCCACAAACCTAATGAAAAGTTTATTGGCCCTCCATTAAAAGCTGTTGTTAACCGTTGGGAAAGCAAAGAATTATTATATGATTTTGTAAGAAACTCTCAAGAGGTTATTAGCAGAAATGCATATGCTAAAAAATTATTTGAAGAATATAAACAAAGCCCGATGCTGCCTTATCTTCAATTGAAAGATGCGGAGATACAGGATATTTTGGATTATTGTGATACTTACAAATAATCTTCTTCTTCCTTCTTCTCTCCGCCTTCAAATAATTTATCTACCGCACCCGCCATCATCGGAAATTTTTCTTTTACATAATCCTTCACTGTTTCCAATGCTTTCAAACTTTGCTCCGCAGATATGCCTGCGTTGTTCATAATTTTGTTTACTAATTCCTCCATAATAGTTATTTTGTTTTATTCATGTCCATATAATCCAATACCAAATTTGTAAATGCGTTTACGCCCATTTTAAAACTACTTTCATCTATAAAAAAATCGGCAGTGTGGTGGCTTGTAGCTTTTGCATTTAAAGGCTTTGCACCAAGCTGAAAGAAAAACCCTGGCACTTTTTGTTGAAAGAAACTAAAATCTTCTGCACCTGTAATGGCAGAAACCAATTCTGTTTTTCCTGCACCGGTTGTTCGTTGTAAAGTAGGCAACATTTTTCTCACCAGCGCAGTATCATTATACGTAACTGGATAACTAAATGTGTAAGGCAACACCACTTCAGCGGTTGCACCATTTGATTCTGCGGTTTTTGTAACAATGGTTCTTATTCTTTCAAAAATCATTTTCTCATCTTCTGTTGTAAACGTTCTTACCGTACCTAGCATTTCTACTTTTTCTGGAATAATGTTCGAACGATTACCGCCATTAATGGCACCTACGGTTACAATAGCAGCGTTGTCTATTAGTTTTAAATTTCTACTAACAATGGTTTGTAAGTTATTTACAATTTGTGCTGCTGTTACAATGGGATCCACACCCATCCAAGGCGAAGCACCATGTGCGCCCTTGCCTGTAATGATTATTTTCATGTCGCTGGCACTAGCCATAAACCCAGCAGGTTTGTAAGAAATTTGTCCCACGGGTGTTTCAGCAGATACGTGTAATCCAAAAATGACGTCCACTTTTGGGTTTTCCATCACGCCTTCTTTTATCATTAGTTTAGCACCATTTTCTTCTCCCTCAGGGGCGCCTTCTTCTGCAGGTTGAAAAATAAATTTTACTGTGCCACGCAATTCATTTTTCATACTAGCCAATATTTCTGCTACACCCATAAGCATAGCCGTATGAGAGTCGTGTCCACATGCATGCATTACACCGGTTTCTTTTCCATTGTAATTCGTTTTTACTTTAGATGCAAAAGCTAGTGGCAATCTTTCCGTAATCGGCAAAGCATCCATATCTGCACGCAGCGCAATTACTGGCCCAGGCAAAGCACCTTTTAAAACTCCAACTACACCCGTTACTCCCACTTTTTCTTTTACATCAATATTTAAAGAACGCAA
>JAYSTT010000155.1:0-1636 GCA_043719495.1 Ferruginibacter sp.
GCCAGAGATAAAAATCTCCGGCCTTGCTTACCTCTGAAACCACAAGAAAAAAAGGTATAATAAAATATCAAAATATCTTTATTAAACAGTTAGTTTGTATAAATAGAAAAAATAATTGGATAATAACCGGATTTGTACAATACAAATTTCCGTAAAAGCTTTAAATAAGATTGGAGTGGATTAAATAACCTGAGCAGGGTGTAAAATTAAGGTTTTTTTTGTACTAACATAATTTATTTTATTAAATTTTCCCGGCAACCTTTAATTCATGGTTGGCAAAATCAAATAACTGGCGCCTTTTGCGGTTGTACCACCATTTTGGAGCCGTTTTTTTCATTAAAGTATCAATATTTCTCATCCCAAAAAGTTTCCAAAGCCCGGTCATTTTACCACCAATACCACTTTGCATAGCCCTCAGGCTCATTGCAAAACCGCCTTCTAAATATTCCATGTGGTGCCAGTAACCTGCAGGCATAAATAAGGTATCACCATGTTCCAGAATAACCTCATAACCCTTTGCCAGTTTAACTGCCGGAAAGTTTTCGTAATCAAAATCATTATTGTAATTGGCAAAGTTTGCAAGGCTTAAAACTTCCCATGGTTTGCGGTACAATTTATATTGCTCTTCATATGGAAATAACAATACTTTTTTCTTACCGATAAACTGGGTATGCAGTATATGGCTCATATCAATGTCAAAATGTATATGGGTAACAGAGCCCTGGCCACCCACAAAAAGCATGGGATATTTTTTAACAAAGCCTTTCATTAAATCTTCGGGCCAGGTAAAATCGGTAACTACCTGCGGTGCATGCTGAAAAATATTGAACAAAAAAATCCTTAAATCCAAAGGCCCCTCTTTTACTTTTTTAAGATAATCCCCAAATTTCATATAAGCATCGGCTGTATTAATGGGGGTGTAAGCATCACTTTTTACATTATTATAAACACCCACTTCTTTCTCTCCCACCATATCAATAAAATAATCCCAGCTCCATTTTTTATACGCCGGCCAGTCTTTAGAAAGATTTTTTATAACCACGGGGCGCATGGTATCATAATATTTATCCTTAAAATCTGCGGCAGAAATATTATCCACCGTATCTACAGCCTGTAATTGCATAGTTTAAGTTTTTGCCGTGGCAAAATTAGTAATTTATACTTGTTAAAAATATATAAAAAAGAAGTTACAAAAACTAATATGCGTTAGTTTTGTTAAAAAGAAATAATGTCTAAAATAAAGTTGGGTAAAAATACCAGCAAAAAAGATGTCATCATTAAAAAATCCTCTTCGCTTTTTAAAACAAAAGGGTTTAATGCAGCATCTATGAGGGAGTTGGCAGACGCTGTTGGTGTGGAAGCACCCAGCCTGTATAATCATATTGGCAGTAAAAGTGAATTGTTACAAACAATTTGTTTTAAAGTGGCTCACGAATTTACCACTCAGCTTACCGAAACAGAAAATAAAAAATGCAGTATTACTGCTAAGATTGAATTGATCATCCGTTTTCATATAACGATGATGCTGGATGAATTTGATGAAGTATTTGTTGCCAACCACGAGTGGAAATATTTGCAGGAACCTTTTTTAAGTAATTTTTTAAACCAGCGGCGCAGTTATGAAAAAAGATTAGTG
>JAYSTT010000156.1:0-1635 GCA_043719495.1 Ferruginibacter sp.
ATAAAAACCAAGTTCACCATTGGCGCCTTCTACCGAGCTATACACTTCGCCAGCCGGCATTTCGGTTTCACCCATCACAATTTTAAAGTGATAAATAAGTGCTTCCATTTTTGTATAAACATCTTTTTTCTCAGGCAAATAATATGCTGGTGCATCGGCATGAAAAACCTCGGCTTCGGCGCCTTTAAATTCCTGCACTTTCTGGTAAGCCTGCTCAATAATGCTCAGGCTCTGCCACATTTCTTCGTTACGAACCAAAAAGCGGTCGTAGCAATCGCCGGTGCTGCCTACAGGAACTACAAAATCAAAATCCTGGTAGCTGCTGTAAGGTGTGTGTACACGTACATCATAATCTACACCGGCGGCACGCAGGTTTGGCCCGGTAAAACCATAATTCAATGCACGTTCGGCAGAGATAGGCCCACAGCCAATTGTACGATCCATGAATATCCGGTTGCGGGTAAAAAGGTTTTCAAACTCTTTTAATACTTTGGGATATTCCTTTAAAAATCTTTCAAGTTTTTCGAAAGCTGCTGGAGTAAAATTCCTTTCAAAACCGCCAATGCGGCCAATGGTAGTGGTAAGACGGGAGCCGCATACTTCCTCGTATATTTCGTAAATTAATTCACGATACTGCATTACATATAAAAAGCCTGAGAATGCACCGCTATCAACACCTACAATAGAATTACAGATCAAATGATCTGAAATTCTTGACAGTTCCATAATGATCACCCGTAAGTAATCAACCCTTTTAGGAAGTTGTAAGCCCAATAATTTTTCGCAGGTAATATGCCAGCCCATATTGTTGATGGGCGATGAGCAATAATTCAAGCGGTCGGTAAGGGGCGTGATCTGATATAAAGGCCTGCGCTCTGCAATTTTTTCAAACGCACGGTGAATGTAGCCAATGGTTGAGGTAGATTTCATTACCCGCTCTCCATCAAGCTCCAGAATATTTTGAAACACGCCATGCGTGGCCGGGTGCGTTGGCCCCAGGTTAAGCGTGGTGGTTTGCTTTTCAATACTTCCTTCAGGTAATAAAATGTGATCGCTCATACCTTTGTTGTTCTTTATCTTAATTCGCTTCTATTGCTCAAAAATTTCTTCAATAGAAACCACAAAATTTTTAATTAGTAAGCTTTTAATTTTTCCTGAATTTGTCAACCCTATAAAATCAAAAATACCTTTATCTAAAATATATTGTTCAACAGTTTTATTATTTGGGTTAACCATCCAATATTCTTTAACCCCTTTATTTTCGTACTCATTAAATTTTACTCCCCTGTTGTTTTCTTCCGTATCATCATCATTAAATTCTACAATCAAATCAGGGACAGGAAAACAATTCATTTCATCTTGAAAATTATCAGCTTGCCTACTTTCGTAATAAACAATACCAGGCGAAAAAAAATTATCCCCAAAATCACAAAGACATCTTGCACCAAAAACCTGCCCTATTTTTCTCTTTTTAATAAAATCCCAAAGCAACATTTGCAAATTTTGTTTTGCTATTGCATTTTTTAAACTCATCCCGCATCTCAAAACTATTTCACCCTGAATGAATTCCCAATGATAATCGTCTGCCAAAACATTCCAAAATACCTGCTTCAATTCTTCAACATCTCCATTAGT
>JAYSTT010000157.1:0-3988 GCA_043719495.1 Ferruginibacter sp.
ATGCAATGGGTTTATAATGCAGCCCATCTTTTTTCTCAATAATTTCCTGCACTTCATCATAGGTAAACCGGTGATTGCTGTGAATTACAGTTCTGCCCAACCAGCTATGTTTTATTTCGGCACGGTTATTAATTTGAAAAATAGCAGAGAATGTATATTTATCCTCGTGTGGACGCAATGAACACAATTCATTTGAAATTTTTTCCGGCAACATTGGGTTTACTCTGTCGGGTAAATACACACTGGTGGCACGTTCATATGCCACTTTATCCAATAACGTACCTGGTTTTACAAAATGGCTCACATCAGCTATATGAACTCCAATTTCGTAATTACCATTATCTAAATTTCTTACGGAAATAGCATCATCAAAATCTTTTGCATCATTAGGGTCAATGGTAAAAGTTAAAATATCCCTGCAATCTTTACGCTTTATTAATTCCTGCCGGGTAATATTTTCCGAAAATGCGTGAGCTTCTTTAATAACTGCATCATCAAAAGTTAGAGGAAATCCGCAGTCAATTAAAAGCTCTTTCATGGCAAAGTCATTTATATCTTCGGCCTTAATCACACTCACTACTTCGCCTTCTGGTTTTTTATCGTCCTTATCCCACTTTACCATACGCACCACTACCCTGTCTTTATCTTTTGCAGCGTTTAACTTTTCAACGGGTACAAAAAAATCCGGCATCGGCTTTTCCGCATCTGCGGTAAAAAAAGCAAAAGCTTTACTCACCTGTAAATTACCAATAAATTCTGTCTGTTTTCGCTCTGTAACCTCAGTAATTTTTCCTTCAACACGTTTGCCGCCAGAAGATGTTTTTTGAATTTGCACTTTTACCGTATCGCCATGAAAAGCCCTGTTAAAATCGTTGGGGCGCACAAGGATATCTTTATCCATATCCTCTACAATAACAAAACCAATACCGCTTCGTGAAATATCCAATCTCCCCTTTACAATTTTTATTTGCGAAGAATTTTTGGGTTCTTTTATTTTTTTACTCATAATTTTTTACTTTTTTTGGTACAAGCTGTATTTCATTATTTGGCATCGTTGCGTCGCACTCTTGTACGTCATACCTTTTATCAGCTTTTATCTTGGCGTAGATAAACCCGGACTTTTTCAGGACTCCTGTGCTACCGGGCAAAAAAACTTGTCTGCAATGTACCAACAAATTCCTACATTCGAAAAAAAGCATACCATTGCAAGTACACACAAATTCCCCTAATCGCATAATTACCAAAACAATCTGGATGCTTTCGCTGGTAAGTTTGTTTACGGATATGGCCAGCGAAATGCTTTATCCGGTTATGCCACTCTTTTTAAAACAAATTGGTTTTACCGTAATATTTATTGGTATTTTAGAAGGCATAGCAGAAGCCGTTGCCGGGTTAAGCAAACCCTATTTTGGAAAACTAAGTGATAGTTCTGGCAAACGCCTGCCTTTTATACAATTTGGATATGCTTTAAGCGCCATCAGCAAACCCATGTTGGCATTATTCATATATCCATTATGGATTTTTTTTGCTAGAACCATCGACCGCCTGGGCAAAGGAATAAGAACTGGCGCAAGAGATGCATTATTAAGCGACGAAGCCGCCGCAGCAACCAAGGCAACTGTTTTTGGTTTTCACCGCAGCATGGATACATTGGGTGCAGTTTTTGGCCCCGCCATTGCGTTGGTATATTTATACTTTTATCCTAACGATTATAAAACACTTTTTTTAATTGCATTTGCCCCAGGCCTTTTAGCAATTGTTTGCACTTTACTAATTAAAGAAAATACTAAACCCCTAAACCCTAAACTTCTAAACTCTAAACCAACAAACATATTCGCCTTCATTGCCTACTGGAAAACCAGCCCCCCGCAATACAAAAAACTTGTAACCGGTTTACTTTTGTTTGCCTTATTCAACAGCAGCGATGTTTTTTTATTATTAAGGATGAAGGAAAGCGGATTGAGCGATACCGCCGTAATTGCTGTATATATTTTTTACAATTTTATTTATGCTTTACTTGCCTACCCTGTTGGCATTTTGGCAGATAAATTAGGATTGAAAAAAATATTTTTGTTAGGCCTTCTTATTTTTGCGATAGTGTATGCAGGTTTTGCATTTAATAATAACCTTACACTATTTTTTGTACTTTTTGCTTTGTATGGTTTATATGCAGCCGCTACCGAAGGCATATCAAAAGCATGGATAAGTAATATGGTTGATAAAAGTGAAACTGCTACGGCTATTGGCACTTACGCCGGCTTTCAAAGTATTGCTGCTTTATTGGCCAGCAGCATTTGCGGATTGCTGTGGTATAATTTTGGTGCTGTGGCTACTTTTTTAATTACAGCCGCAGTTACATTAATGGTGATAATTTATTTAACTGCATATAAGGTTCAAGACGGTTTAAAACCGTCAGACCCTTAAAAAGTTTCCCTAACTTTAGTAAAAGAATATAATGAAATCGTACGATACCGTAACAGAAGCATTAAAAGATTTAAAAGCAAGTGGCTACACCGTTGATTTTAATATTGCTTTTGATAAAATCATTTGTTCCGATAACAAAATCTGTCTCAATTTGCATGAGTTTGAAATTGTAGAAGTCTATCGTTTTGAAGGTGATACCAACCCCAGTGATGAAGATGTAGTGTATGCCATTCAATCGAAAGATGGAAAAGTAAAAGGCACCATGACGAGTGCTTATGGCATGTATGCAGAAAGTATTTCCACTGAAATGCTAAAAAAACTTTCTATCCACAAATAAATTTACATTTACATTTCTAAAAAAATTGCTCATGCCAATTCAATTTAACCGTAGAAATTTTATTAAAACATCTGCACTAACGGGTGCAGCATTAACTATCAACAACTCTATTAAAGCATTTTCAGCTGTAAAAAAAGAAAAAGTACGTATTGGTATTATTGGTACTGGCTTTCGCTCTCACGAGCATATGGGCAACTTTTTACAAAGAGAAGATGTGGAAATAACCGCCATTGCCGATCCACAACAAAGAAGTATTGATGAAGCCTTAAAAGTTTTTAAAGAGTATAAACGTCCCGAACCTGCCATTTATAAAAATGGCGATCACGATTATAAAAATTTATTGAAAAGAGATGATGTGGATGCAGTGATGATCTGCAGCCCTTGGGAATGGCATAGCATACAGGCTATTGATGCCATGAATGCAGGAAAAATTGCCGGCGTAGAAGTGTGTGGTGCAGTAAAACTTCAGGAATGCTGGGATGTGGTAAACACATCAGAAAAAACAAAAATGCCATTGATGATGATGGAAAATGTTTGTTACCGAAGAGATGTGATGGCAGTTTTAAACATGGTGCGTAAAGGAATGTTTGGAGAATTACTTCACGGGCAGGGCGGTTACGAACACGATTTACGTGGTGTATTGTTTAATGATGGTGTAACGGCTTATAACAGTGGTGTGGAGTTTGGAAAGAACGCTTACAGCGAAGCCCAGTGGCGAACTGAACATAATTTAAAACGTAATGGCGAATTATATCCTACACATGGCGTTGGCCCGGTGGCGGTAATGATGGATATAAACCGGGGAAACAGGATGACAAAACTTTCATCCATTGCAACAAAAGCAAAAGGATTACATAATTATATTGTAGCACATCCAAAAGGTGGCGCCAATCACCCCAATGCAAAACTTAATTTTAAGTGTGGCGATATTGTAAATACACAAATACAATGTGCCAATGGCGAAACTATTTTATTAACGCATGATGTATCATCGCCCCGGCCATATAATTTAGGGTTTAGGATGCAGGGCACCGAAGGTTTGTGGCAGGACTATGGATCGGGCGGTAATAAACAGGGTTTTATTTATTTTGAAAAAGAAATGAACCACAGCCATAAATGGGACAGCACCGAAAAATGGTTAGCAGATAATGATCATCCGCTTTGGGTAAAATATGGTGCCGCTGCCGAAGGTGCTGGCCATGGCGGCATGGATTTTTTTGTAGACCA
>JAYSTT010000158.1:0-3987 GCA_043719495.1 Ferruginibacter sp.
AGGGTTTTGAAGAAAGTAAAAAAGTAGCAAAGCAAGGTGGCAATGTAGCTAAAGTGGCAAGAAAAGAATTGGAAGCAAGAACGGGTAAAAAAGTAGTATCGGCTTTAAATGCAAAAACAGCTTTGGAATTAAAAGATGGTATAAATAATGTTGTTGCGAAGAAGAAGTGATTTTTTTGGGATGGGCATTGGAAGCTTTGGTCATCATCGTGGAGTTTATGCTGAGCAACGAAGCATTACTCACTTGTACGGTTATAGCTTTTTTGAGTTTTTATTAAAGCGGAAATTGAAGCGAACGGTTTGTGGAGACACAAACCGGGGCAGCGGAAGAAGTAATAGAAATTAAACCTAACCCCTTGTAATTTAAAAAACTTTTATTATGACATTGATTGCTTCAACTTTGAATCATAAAATGCCATTTTTAATAAGTGACCTTCTATGGTCTTCGAAGCCTTCAAATACACACGTTAGATTTCCAACAAATATTTTAGATCCGAGCCAGCATTTGCCAGCAAATCAGGAGTATAAACCAATCAAACTTGGACAAAAAATGTACTTCATAAAAAATAATGTCTGTATTATTTTTGCTGGAGATAGAAATGAAATATTAACCTTCTTGATAGTCATAAAAAATGCTTTTCAAAATTATAATAAGATTTCAAAAAACGATATTCATCAGTTTTTGAGTATATATAATTTGGAACAAAACTATAAAGAATCAGCTTTTTTTATAACCCATATTGAAAATTTGCCAAATGACTCAATTAATGTAAGTCAATTCTATTACCCTTCAGAAACAAATATAGTAGATCCTATAGAATTCAATATTCAAGAGGAAAGTTGGAATATTATGTATGATCCAATTTATGAAGAGGTTTCTGCATGTGGAGGAGGTACAGAAGGTTTTCTGAATATAATTAAACAGTTGGGAATATTTCATACTCAATTTGAAAATGGCGATTTCATGCAAGCACTTCAAGCAAACACAATTCTAATATCCAAATTGCTAACGCTTGAAAGAGTTTCACTTTATACTTTAAGAGAAAATTGGGGTGGTGGGTTTGAAATAGCTTATTATAACGGAGAAAAATTTGAAAAAATAAATGAAATTGCTTATGTAATTAATCATAGTCAATTCGATATTTCTGGCGATGTTGGATTACCTATTCCAATGTTAATAATGTATTATAAATACATTGGTGATATATTATACATCGTTGCTCTGGAAGTACGTAGATACTCCATTAAAGAAACAGAAATGTATTTCACTTTTATATCTCTTACAGGAGAATTCCATACAACCTTATATGAAGTAGAGGGAATAGATTTAGAAAATATTGAAGATTATAAGCTTCCGTCAGATTTTTCGTTTTCAACTAACAAAATTTCGATGGGCTATTCTCTTATTACTAAAAAAAATTCCATTTATAACCCTGCTTTTTTTAATGGAGGTTCTGAAGTTAGTATAAATTTTGAACAAGGAGAAAAAATTGAAGTTGTAATTAACAAAAAAATAGTGGAGGATATAAAAAATATTGCAAAAGAGATATTTCCTAAATTATAAACATAGCCAGAAGTAGCCATCAGCCGTTGTTGGCATCTAGTGTTAGCAATGTTCGCCGTCACCGCTTGGTTTTCAACCAGCGGCGCATGCTTCAGAAAAGTACATAAGGCAACAAATTAAAAAAGCAGTAATCGTTACTTACCGAAACTATTTTCGCCGCCGTCGGTAGCCTACTCGCCGCCGCTTGGTTTTCAACCAGCGGGGCATGCTTCAAAAAAACACATAAGGCAACAAATTAAAAAGTACTAATCGTTACGTACCAAAACTGCCTGCTCCCAACTTTAGTGGCAATACATTAACCGTTCAATCTTAACCCAGAAAACAATAGAGTTGGTGTTACTAAACATATAACTAATTCATTTTTGTTATCTTCATACTCAGGCAAATTATAATCATTAATAGCCGCTGCACAATATCATAAACATGCTCAATAAATAATAAAGCAGTAAATGGCCAAAGATAAAAAGATAACCATAGAGGGAACAGCAATTTCGGTTATTGTTCAACAGGAAGATGACTATATTTCTCTTACTGACATGGCCAGGAGCCAATTGCAGGAAATTGTAATTATTAAATGGTTAAGCCTGAAGAACACTATTGAGTACCTTGGTGAGTGGGAAGCGCTTTACAACCCAGGTTTTAATTATACCGAATTCGGTACAATTAAAAATGCAGCAGGCAGCAACAACTTTGTTTTATCGGTTAAACAATGGCTTGAAGCTACTGGTGCCGCAGGTATTACTGCAAAAGCGGGCAGGTATGGCGGTACCTATGCTCATAAAGACATTGCTTTTCATTTTGGCATGTGGATAAGCCCAAAGTTTCAGTTACTCATGGTAAAAGAGTATCAGCGGCTTAAAGCAGACGAAAACAACCGCTTGCAATTAGAATGGAATTTACAAAGAACATTGGCCAAAGTAAACTACAGGATACATACAGATGCCATTAAGGAAATGATTATCCCAAAATTAGTGGGGCAAAAAGAAACTTCTTTAGTATATGCCAGTGAAGCCGATTTACTTAATGTGGCACTGTTTGGAAAAACCGCATTGCAATGGCGTGCCGAAAACCCTGGCAATAAAGGAAACATAAGAGATGAAGCAAGCATTGAACAATTAGTAGTACTCTCTAATATGGAAAGTATTAATGCCGTGCTTATACACAATGGCTTAAGCCAGGCAGAAAGATTAATACAACTCAACAAAATGGCTATTACACAAATGAAATCGCTTTTACAAAACTCCAGTATCAAGAAATTAAAGTAAGATAATTTTCCTGTGTTAGTATCTTTACCACGGTTGAAATAGAAATTGAGTAATCTACATTTACTATATCAATAATGCTATAGTAAAAATTATAGAACATGAAAGCAGCACAAATTCAAACACTGCATCCGCAACCAGGTAAAACAAACAAACGTATTGTCCCCACTGGCGCCAGTCTTCTGCCGTAGGCAGGCGACTGGTGTTTACTAGTCTTAGCGGTTTGTAACCGCAGCATAAACTTAGAAGAAATAATAAAAACAACTACCCCCACTGGTGCCAGTCTTCTGCAGTAGGCAGGCGACTGGTGTTTACCAATCTTAGTGGTTTGTAACCGCAGCATAAACTTAGAAGAAATAATAAAAACAACAACTCAATCCGAAGACCACTACTGCCATAATTCAAATCGCATTTAAACCGTGTGTCTTTTTTCGCCGCCGAGGGTATTCCGCTTCACCCTCCGCTCCCATCCTCGCCCCCCCACTGGCGCCAGTCTTCTGCCGTAGGCAGGCGACTGGTGTTTACTAGTTTTAGCGGTTTGTAACCGCAGCATAAACTTAGAAAAAATAATAAAACAACAACACAGTCCTAAGCCCTAAGCCCACTCCCACAACAATAGCAATCAGTTTAAAAACGTGTAGCTTTAATTTTAGCAAAATTGTTGGTGCGCCAACGCTGCATTTACAAAGCATACCAACCTGGCTTTAAATAATGAAGATGCAATTCCTCCCAAGGCAATTAAATCTTCTTTTACAAAACAAACGTAGGTATAAGGGTAAAATAATTTATGCGTACTATAATTTTAGCACTATTACTTGGTAGCGGCTTGCGTGGCTATGCTCAAAACGATTCTATGCAATGCAGTTGTGGGGTAAAGTTTTATAGCGGTAAAACAGTTGTTCATACAGCATCGGTAAAAAATATTGATGGTGCCAAACCATTTGGTTTTGAAATTGAAGTAGCTAAACAGCAAACTAATTTTGCAGCGTACAATATTAGTAGTGCCTATGTAAAAACTGGCTGGGCTTTAAGTTATTTTAATTACGATTTACCACTTTTAGGCTACGGCATAATAGCCTCCAGGTTTATAGAACCGCAATACCGGATTTTTAAAAAATTACAATTTGGTGTACGGGCATCGGTTGGTGTTGCTTACCTAAGT
>JAYSTT010000159.1:0-1633 GCA_043719495.1 Ferruginibacter sp.
ATCAGCTACTTCATCTTTTGTAACCAGCCAGGGGCCAATTGGCGCAAAAGTATCGCAGCCTTTTCCCTTATCCCAGGTGCCTCCTTTCTCTAACTGAAATTCCCTTTCACTTATATCATTGTGCAAACAATAGCCGGCAACATGATCCATTGCATTAGCTTCTTCCACATAACTTGCCTTGGTACTTATTACCACTGCCAGTTCTACTTCCCAATCAGTTTTCACCGAATTTTTAGGAATTATCACATCATCAAAAGGGCCGGAAAATGCTGATGTTGCTTTCATAAAAATTACCGGCTCTGCAGGTGAGGCAGCATTGGTTTCTTTTGCATGATCAGCATAGTTTAAACCAATGCAAATAATTTTTGAGGGCCTTGCAACAGGAGAACCTAACCTTGCTCCATCAGGAATTGGTTTAAGCATTTCCTGATGTTGTTCCAGCATCCATGCCAAATGGGGTAAGCCGCCATTTGCAAAAAAAACTTCATTATAATCATTTATAAAACCCGAAACATCGTAATTGATGTTGCGGATACATACTCCTGGCTTTTCTTTATTGAATTCACCAAAACGGATCAATTTCATAATTGTATTGTTGTTTTTGCAGACTTCAATTTTTGATGCTATCTTTTAAAAAGCAGTTAATTATTTAATTTTATAAATCCACCATCAATCGGGTAATCACATCCGGTAATAAATGCAGCTTCATCACTACACAGGTACAAAATAAGATTGGCTATTTCTTCAGGCATAGCCATGCGGCCAATAGGTTGAGTTTTAGATAATTTTTCAAACATTTCCTTTTCTTTTCCTGGATAGGATTTTGCCAAATAATTATCAACAAAAGCGGTATGTACCCTAGCAGGAGAAATACAATTACAGCGAATACCTTCCAGCAAATAATCTTTTGCAACAGATAATGTCATGCCGAGCACAGCTCCTTTGCTCATACTATAGGCAAATCTGTCCGGAATACCTACGTTATTTGCGATAGAAGCCATATTTAATATTGTACCACTGCCGTTCTTCTTCATTAAGGGAAGGGCTTCGTGCAAACAATTATAAATACCTTTTACATTTACATTATATACCTTATCAAATTCTTCTTCGCTGGTATTATCTGCTTTTCCAATACTTGAAATACCTGCACAGTTTACCAATATATCAATCACAGCAATTTTTTCAAAAAGCAACTTTATTTCCTGTTGATAAGTTACATTTATCTTGTGTGCTGTAGCATTACCACTACTACTTTCAATTTCATTAACTGCTTTTGCAAGTCCTTCTTCATTCATATCAAGCAAATGAACTTTAGCTCCCTGTTTTGCAAAAATAATAGCCACAGCTTTGCCAATACCGCTTGCAGCGCCTGTAATGACTGCAGTTTTATTTTTTAAATCAAACATTTTATAAAACCAAATTTAGAATTAATATTAAGCTTCATTGGCCTCTTTTCATGCTGATGTTAAATCGGCATTCTTATTTTATTTTGGAAATTATATTGGATATTTTTTAAAAAATTATTAGTTAAGAATGGATATTATTACAGTGAAAATATTTTATCCATCAGCATCCACTTTTCTCCAGGCTTTGCCAAAGGTAAGGCCTGCTGATATTGCCACATTAAATTTTC
>JAYSTT010000160.1:0-1633 GCA_043719495.1 Ferruginibacter sp.
ATAGTTGCCGAAAGGCCGGCAGATATCCTGCTTTGTCCCATTTTTTTATCTACAGTAACGCCCGGAAAATTACCAACCTGCTGGTTTAAGCCGGTTAAATAATTAAACAGGGAACTTTTTCCGCTGTTGGGATTACCTACTAATGCTATGTTTATCTTTTTTGCCAATATTACCCGCAAAAATAGCGGTAAACGGTTTTACACGGTTACGAATTGAAGAAAGTTAGGTAGCGATGCGGAAAATTTTCAATTGCTTTGTAACATCTTAACTAAAACAGCTACTAATAATAAAACAGCATCCATTGCAGGCAGAAAACGACAAAGAAATTTTTGTACAAAAGATAAATGAACATGAGGGGTTAATCCATAAAGTTTGCCATGTATATGCACGTACTCAAACAGACAGGCAGGATCTTTTTCAGGAAATTGTGATACAGCTTTGGAAAGCATATCCATCATACAGAAATGAATCAAAATTTGGAACCTGGTTGTATAGAGTAGGTATCAATACGGCCATCACTGGTTTGCGAAAAGAAAAAAACATCATTCAACCCTATGAACCCGATAGCTTGCCAACAGCCATTGATGATACATATACTTACCAGCAAAGAGAAGAACAATTTGCACAGCTATATGCCGCCATTAAATTGCTGAATGAAATTGAAAAGGCCATTGTTATGCTTTATCTGGAAGAAAAAAATTACCGGGAAATGGAAGAGATACTGGGTATTAAGGAAGGCAACCTTCGGGTAAAAATGAACCGTATCAAAGCAAAATTACGTGAACTAACAAAAGATAATTAACATGGAACTAAACGATTTAAAACAAAACTGGAACAAAACAACACTATCTCAATCACCATCAAAAAATAATGTTATGAACATCATTAAAAGTAAAAGCAATGGACCAACTTCTATACTTGAATCTAAATTTAAAAAGCAATTATGGGCATTAATAGCATTGCCTGTTTTAATTGCAGTTCAATTTTACAAAACACCACTAATGCTTAACAACCCGGCAATCTGGTTTTTGTATTCGCTTGGCTTTATTTCAGGCTTCCACATTTTATATAACTACTTAATTGTAAAAAAGCTGCAGCATCCGCAATTTTCTGTAAAAGAAAATGTTGAAACCCAGATAACAAGACTCGAAAACAGTTTCAAGATGTTTCGCATTTTTATGTCGCTGGTTTATATTTTGGTTCCTGTTGGTTTAGAACTCGTTATAAAATATAACTTGCAAACCGGTTTGGAGCAGTGGTACGGTGTAAACCTACCTATCCGCCTACTTGTATATGTTGGCGGGCTTATAGGTATGTATTTTTTAAGCCGCCGTTGGTTTCAATCAACTTATGGCAGGCTTTTATCAAATCTTAAAAACTTAGCAGAACAGCTTTAACAAACACTTTCATTTTTGTGCAAACTTTATAATGCAAAAATTGCAAAAGAGATTTGCTTGGTTATCTTTGTGCTATTCATCAAACCCATATGCATGAAACATATTTTTTGGTTGCTGCTGCTTGTTTCAACTGTTGCTTCTGCTCAAAAAAATAAAAAGGCACAAATAAAAGCACAGTTAAAGGCAGATAAAATTGTTTTATCTGCATTACAAAGCCATATTGGTTTTTTAGCCGA
>JAYSTT010000017.1:0-1863 GCA_043719495.1 Ferruginibacter sp.
AAATAAAAAATAAAGGTGCAAAAAAATAAAATATAACCACCTAAAAAAAAGAACTAAAACCCTGAAAACAAAAATTAAATATCCCGAAGAAAACCAAAAAACCAGTATCCTTAAGAGCCTAATAAAATCCAAAAATCTTAAAAACCAACACATCCCAAAAAAGTCATGTGTTTAGAATTTAAAAACTTAAACCCAAGATTGAATGAATTAAGTTTTACAAAACTGAGCGTTAAAAAAAATGTCCCCCTTACCTGGGACATTTTTTTGTTTATACCCCATTCGCAATAAAAAAAATAACAGCACATTCATAAATTAGATAAATTTAAAATTAACCCGCTTTGTAAGTTAACCAATGGGCTTAAAAATTCGCCTTTGTGTATAATAAAAAATACCAATCCTTAAAAGTATTTCACCATTACATTATAACAAAACAGCCATTGTTTCAGATTTCAGTGTAATTAAAGCAAGGTACTTTTAGAAGTAATTTTTACCCAAATCGATAATATCCGTCCATTCACCGGATATTAAATGCTTTTAAACGAATTTTAAAAAACCAGGAAGAAATCCGTTGCATCTTTGTGTAGCAAAAAACAATAAAGCATTTCAAAATGAAAAATTAAATTATCCAAAAAATTAAAATCCAACCATCCAAAAGAAAAACTAAAACCCTGAAAACCCAAATTAAATATCCCGAAGAAAACCAATAACCCAACATCCTAAAAAAACAAAAACCGAGAAGACATAAACTATTTAACAAAAACAACCAAGCCAATCCAAATCCAGAAAAAACTTAACCAAAAGAAAGAATGAATTAAGTTTTAAAAACTAAGTGTTTAATAAAAATGTCCCTTTTAAGAGGGACATTTTTATTACAGGCTTATAAATTAAGCATTACATATTTTGGATTACCATTGCACTTGCGCCACCACCTCCATTACAAATTCCAGCCGCCCCATATTTTGCATTATGTTGTTTTAATACATTAATAAGTGTAACAATTATTCTGGCACCGCTGCAACCTAAAGGATGCCCTAACGAAACTGCTCCTCCATTTACATTTACTTTTAAAGGATCTAATTTCATTCGCTTACTGTTTTCAATACCCACAACAGCAAAAGCTTCATTCAATTCCCAATATTCAATATCTTCCATTTTTAAACCTGCTTTGGCAACCGCTTTTGGTACAGCTAAAGAAGGTGTAGTTGTAAACCATTCCGGGGCCTGTTCGGCATCGGCATAGGATAAAATTTTTGCAATGGGTTTTAAACCTAATTCATCCGCTTTTGCTTTACTCATTAAAACCAATGCTGCTGCCCCATCATTCATGGCTGATGCGTTTGCTGCTGTAACAGTTCCATCCTTTACAAATGCCCCTTTTAATTCAGGTATCTTATCAAACTTTCCATTAAAGGGTTCTTCATCCTTACTGAATATTATTGGATTGCCTTTTCGCTGAGGAATTTCAACAGGTACTATTTCATTTTCAAATTTTCTCTCATTTATTGCGCTCTGGCTGCGTTTATAACTTTCAATGGCGAATGCATCCTGGTTCTCACGGCTTACATTACAGGTACTGGCACATAGTTCTGCTGCATTTCCCATGGCTTTACCATCATATACATCGGTTAAACCATCTTTAGCTAATCCATCAATCAGATTTACATTGCCATACTTATTTCCCCAGCGCAAATTTTCAGTATAAAAGGGTACGTTACTCATACTTTCCATACCTCCGGCAACTACAATGTTGGCATCACCTAACAGTATACTTTGTACGGCCTGAGCTATTGCCTTCATCCCGCTGGCACAAACTTTATTAATGGTTGTACAATTTACTTCATTTGGTAAGCCGGCAAATTTAGC
>JAYSTT010000161.1:0-9657 GCA_043719495.1 Ferruginibacter sp.
GATATAAAAAGAATTGCTGCTCACTTTAATCAAACACCACAACAGTTTAGTGATAAATGGCTGATATACGAAAAGAAAGATAAGGATTGGCAAAACAAAAAGCAGCCCTGCCAATTTTTAAATTTAAAGGATAATAAGTGTTCTATTTATGAAATACGGCCTTTGGATTGCTCGGGGTTTCCGCATTTAACCAAAAAGAAAATGGTGGATTATATACATGTGCACAAACAAAATATTGAGTATTGCCCGGCAACTTATAAGCTGGTGGAAAAAATGATGGAAGCTGCTAAGGTGTAATTAGTTGATAGTTGCAGATTTTGAGAGAATAAAATTAAGTCAATTTTAAAAAATTATTCATTATCCATTATTAAATTATTCATTTTAAAAACACGTCTTCAATAAAAAAATACTCAACCCGTTCATTTTTTAAGATAGTGATAGAAAGTATATCAAACTGAATTCTTTTCCATTGTGGAAATTGATACAAGTATTCTTCTGAAGCATTAATTAAATTCTGAATCTTCTTTTTTGAAACCGCTTCTTCAGGGTGGCCAAATTTTTTGGTTCGCCGGGTTTTTACTTCAATAAAATGTAACACCTTGTCTTTACTGGCTATTATATCTACTTCCCAATGACTGTAGCGCCAGTTTTGGTGTAGCAGGGTAAAACCATTTTCGGTAAAGTACTTTACCGCCATTGCTTCGCCGGTAATGCCTGTTTGGTTATGACTTGCCATGAGCCAAAGGTAAAATAAGTAATTAACAGCATGAGGATAATTGCAATTACAAAATGATGCAGGGAAAATATTATTGCCTATTTTTGCCCTTTAAATGTAACACATGAAGATTAATAAAAATACTATCTGGAGTTTTATATTGCTGGTTGTAATTGCAGCGGTTTATAGAATAATTCCCGGCAGGCCCTTTGGTTTTGCTCCGCAAATTGCTATGGCATTGTTTGCAGGCTCGGTAATGACAGATAAAAAAATGTCCTTCTTATTGCCTTTATTATCAATGTTTGTTTCTGACGCTTTATACGAAATCTTATATATTAACGGACTATCTTCAATAGCTGGTTTTTATAACGGGCAGCTTTCTAACTATTTATTATTTGCAGGTTTAACTGTAATAGGTTTTTGGGTTAAGAAAAACAATATTGCTCATATTATTGGAGGCTCTTTAGTAGCAGCAACCCTTTACTTTATTGCTTCTAATTTTTTACTTTGGATCAGTGGAGGGTTGGCACTTAACAATTTGCCTTATGCTAAAACCTGGGCTGGATTATCTGAATGTTATGTTGCTGCCGTTCCTTTTTATTTAAACAGTATTTATGCAACACTAACTTTTAGTGCAGTTTTATTTGGTACTTATTATATAATTCAAAATTTTGCTGTTAAGAAATCCATAGCTTAATTTTAAATTGCTTTTATTTAAAGTCATCTCTTCAAAAAGGATGGCTTTTTCAATTATCATTATTTTCTTCATACCAATCATCTACAGCTAAATTTTTTTCATCCGCAGCAGCAGTGGCCAGTTCATCACAACGGTTGTTAAAGGGATTAGTGGCGTGGCCTTTTACCCAATGCATTGTAATTTTAAATTTTCGGGATATTGCATAATATTTTTTCCAGAGGTCGCTGTTTTTTTTGCCGCCCTTAAAATTTGTTTTTATCCAGGTGTTTAGCCAACCTTCACTTATAGCTTTTACCACATACTGACTGTCTGAATAAATATGAACAGGATGTTCTGCTTTTTTTAATGCCTCTAATGCAGTAATAACTGCCAACAGCTCCATGCGATTATTGGTAGTAAGGCGAAAGCCTTTTGATAATTCTTTACGATGGTTATTCCACATGAGGATAACGCCAAAACCACCCGGACCGGGATTGCCCCTTGCTGCGCCATCGGTGTAAATTTTTATTGTGTTCAAGTAATGAATATTTGTTTAAAGTATTACACATGCCTGTTGTTCAAATGTAATCCATTTTGTACTTACCAATTGATACTTTAAGCCTTTGTTACTGATTATAAATCGGGCTTATTAAGTTGTTGCTCGAATATGAAAACTCAAAGAATATTTCCTTAGATCACTGTACTTACTTGCATTTTATAAAAAATCTCTCTATTTTGTTTAAAATTATTTCACTTAACCAAAACTTACAAGCATGAACACAGAATTTTTAAACCACATTAACTGGCTGGCTGTATTAGTTGCGGGCATTGCATACTGGGCATTAGGTGCTTTATGGTATTCCAAATTATTGTTTTCAAAAAAATGGCTGGAGCTCACTAAAATTGATCCCAATAATCCTGATGCAAAAAAAGGTATGGGAATAATGTTTGGCGGCTCTTTAGTACTAATGATTTTAACTGCATTTGGAATTGCTATTCTTGTAGACCGGATGGAATTAACAACCGATTGGTTGAGTGGCGTTAAGTTAGGTGCTATTACAGGTTTATTATTTGGGTCTACCTCAATCTCCATATCTTACCTTTACGAAAAAAGGCCCGCAGGTTTGTACTTAATTAACTGCGGTTATACCTTGTTTGGAAATATTATTGCAGCTATTATTATTTGCTGCTGGCAATAATAAAGATATTAAACCCCGCTGATTTTAAAAACCAGTGGGGTTTAATTCTTTATTCTACTACTGTAATTTTAACCACATTTGTTGGTAAATGTAAATTAACAGGGGTACTTCCTGTATTAACCACCACATCGCCGGTTTTTAAAAATCCCCTTTGTTTTAATATTTCAATTTCATCAAAAATTATATCATCTAAACTTTCTTCTTCGGAATAATAGAAAGCTCTTACACCCCAGCTTAAACTTAATTGATTAATTAATGTTCTTTCTTTACTAAAAATATACAAAGGAGATTTTGGCCGGTAGCTGCTTAGCATAAAACCAGTATACCCACTTTGTGTCATACCAATTAAAGCCCTTGCCCCAGTATCCTGCGCAAGTTTACATGCACTGTAACAAATTGCATCGCTTAGAAAAGAAGGGGAATGTGGTTGTGGGGTTAAAATATCATCTCGGTCATAATCATAAACTGATTTTTCAACTTCCAAAATAATCTTACTCATCATTTCCACCACTAATGTTGGATAATCACCCATTGCAGTTTCGCCACTCAGCATAACAGCATCGGCACCTTCCAGTACTGCATTGGCAACATCGGTTACTTCGCTGCGGTTAGGTTTTGTACGCTCCATCATACTTTCCATCATTTGCGTAGCCACAATTACAGGCTTGGCCCGGTGCATGCATTTACGTATAAGTTCCTTTTGAATAATAGGTACCTGCTCTACAGGAACTTCTACACCCAAATCGCCACGGGCAATCATAATGCCATCACTTTCTACAATAATATCCCTGATATTTTTTAATGCCTCGGGCATTTCTATTTTTGCTATTACTTTTATTTTACTGCTCTTTGCTTTAATTCTTTTTTTAAGTTCTGTAATATCAACAGCATTTCTCACAAACGAAAGCGCTACCCAATCAAGATTATTATCAATAATAAATTCAAGGTCGGCAATATCTTTTTCGGTAAGTGAGGGCATTGTTAATTCACTATCGGGTAGATTAACCCCTTTTTTTGGCAGTAAAGTACCACCTAAACTAACTTTGATTAAGACCTCTTTATCATTCAATATTTCTTTTAATTCCACTTCCATTTTTCCATCATCAAAAAAAATGCGTTCCCCGGGCTTTACATCTTTTGCAAGATTTGGATAACTTACATAGATCTTACTTTTAGTACCCACCATTTTTTCTGTGGTTAAAATTATTTCATCGCCCTCTTTTAATTCCAGGCTGCCGCCTTCCAAATCACCCACTCTTAATTTGGGGCCCTGTAAATCGCCAAGTATGGCAATATTATAAGGTTCTTTTTTATTTATTTCCCTGATATATCCAATTATTTGTTTTTTGGCTTCATAAGCACCATGAGAAAAGTTTAGCCTGAAAACATTTACACCAGCTCTGACCAATGCCAGCAGTTTATCGTATGTGTCACTTGCAGGGCCAACAGTTGCAACAATTTTTGTTCTTTTTTGGGAATGTATAATTCCAGCCTGATTATCCATTTGTTTATAGAGGTATTGTGTAAGGCTTTTGCTCATAATAAGTAATGATACAGTTTATTAAATATTGATATTTGCTATGGCTGGTATTTACCTCTTTTAAGACGATAATATTTTAACCACTTTCATCCATTCTTCACTTATTCTTTGTTTTTTCTTTACAGCTTCATCCAGTGGTGTATAATTCATTTTATTGTTAACTATGCCTACAAAAACATTATATCTTCCTTCCAGTAAGCATTCCACAGCATGATAACCCATGCGGCTGGCAATTAATCGGTCCATACAACTTGGGCTGCCCCCTCTTTGTATATGGCCTAATATACAAACTCTTACTTCCTGCTGTGGCAAACGTTCTTTAATAACTTTTGCCACTTCGTTAGCACCGCCAAATTCTTCTCCCTCGGCAACAACAATTAAATTAACTAATTTATGGCGGCGTTCTTTTTCTTCTAATGCTTTTATAATATCCGCTATAATTGTTTTTCTTTCAGGTATCAAAATATTTTCAGCACCTGTTGCAATACCACTGTGCAAAGCAATATACCCTGCATCACGGCCCATTACTTCAATTATAAATAAGCGGTCGTGGGCATCGGCGGTATCCCTTATTTTGTCAATGGCTTCCACAGCAGTGTTTACTGCAGTATCAAAGCCAATAGTGAAATCTGTTCCTGCGATGTCTTTATCAATAGTTCCGGGTAAACCAATGCAGGGGATATCAAATTCATTACTAAAAATTTGGGCCCCCCTGAAACTACCATCACCCCCAATTATTACAAGCCCATTAATATTATGCTTTTTTAAATTTTCGTAGGCAGTTTTTCTTCCTTCATGTGTAAAAAATTCTTTGCACCGGGATGTTTTTAAAATAGTACCCCCCCGCTGAATAATATTGGCTACACTTTTACTTTCCATTTTAAAAATATCGTTTTCTACCATGCCACTATAACCTCTCATAATACCATAAACTTCCATGCCATGATAAATAGCAGTACGCACCACTGCACGTACAGCTGCATTCATGCCAGGGCTGTCGCCTCCGGAAGTAAGTACACCAATTTTTGTAACTTTCTTTTCCATGCCTCAAAGATAAGCTAAAGCCCCTGATTTATTGTGTTACAAGTACATACTAAAAACTAATTATTCGTTTATCAACAAATAATTAATTGTTTTTTACAGTAAATAACCAAGCAATTATTCATGTACTTAAAAATAATAATAAAATCGTAGCTTTTATATTTGAGTAGTAAAATGTTTCATTTCCCAAGTAAAATAATTCTTCCGGAAAAATAATTGATATTAAAAAAGTATGATTAAAATACCCAATTGAAGGGATAGCGCTATAATTGTAATGTATTTACTTTATATAAATTTAGAACAATGAGAAAAATAACTTTAATAATTTACAGCATTCTTATTACTGTGCTATTGAATGCACAATCTGAAAATAGTAAAGAAGTCTTTGCTTTTACCATAACAGATTATATGCTGGAAGCAGGCGACAGCCTGAAAATTGTACAAATACAATTACCAACTGGTACAAAAATTAGTATTGAAAAAGAACAAATGGGTCTTCTTAAAAGAAATTATTCAAATGTTAAAGACGATACCTCTAAAATTGGATGGGGCAGATGCAGTATAATAAAAGGGAATTATTATTATTTTGGACTGCATATTTACAAAAAAATAAATAAACCCAAGAAGAATGACCTTCTATATATCCGAATTAACTATCCGGCAAAACATAAGGGCAGGTTTTTTAATTGTGTAAGAAATGCAGTATATTTTGAACATGTAACAGGTGGAACGTTTTATGATTTTGATACACCTGCTTATCTTGATGAGCAAAACGAAAATAGTTTAATAGACTCCATGGTTGTAGATATAAAATTTACAGGTGCAGCAATGCTGCAACAAAACGACAACCAAGATCAAAATATTACTGGTGGTATATTTAATGGTAAAAAATTATTTGCTGCAATGCAAACTGTTACCAATGGGGATGTAAAAAAATTTATTGATTATGTAATTGCCCGGCCGCAAATGTATGCTGGCAATACCTGGAAAATTGCCGAAACATTTGCTACCTGGATGGTGAGCAAAACACCAGTTGTTATTAAAGAATAAAATATCGGTTATTTAAGTACTTTAGCATAAATACTTTTTTATGAGATTATTTTTATTATGCAGCACATTTGCATTAGTAAATACACTTACTGCTCAATTAACCTATCCTTCAACAAAAAAAACAGAGCAAACAGATGAATACTTTGGTACAAAAGTGAGTGACCCATACCGCTGGCTGGAAGATGATAAGAGTGAAGAAACAAAAGCCTGGGTTACGGAACAAAATAAAGTAACCTTTGGGTACCTGGATAAAATACCTTACCGTAAAAATTTTAAGGAAGCTATAGAAAAAATTTTTAACTATCCCAAATATTCTGCACCATTCCGCAAAGGCGAATGGTTTTACTTTTATAAAAATGATGGCTTGCAAAATCAATCTGTATTGTACGGGCAAAAAGGCTTAAAAGGCACTCCCGGGGAAGTTATTGATCCTAATAAATTAAGCAAAGACGGAACAACCGGGCTGCAGGTTTTTAGTTTGTGTAAAGATGGAGCTTATGCGGTAGTGGGATTAAGCGAAGGAGGCAGCGACTGGCAAACCTATTACGTAAGAGATATGGCAACAGGAAAAAACCTGGAGGATAAATTGGAATGGGTAAAAATAAGTGGAGCTGCATGGGAAGGACACGGCTTTTATTACAGCCGTTATCCGGCACCAGAAAAAACTGTAAGCGCTTTAAGTGTAAAAAATGAAAACCACCAGGTATGGTATCATAAAGTAGGTACTGCACAAGCTGAGGATAAATTAATTTATGAGGATAAAAATAACCCACAGCGTTTTCATACCACATCTACCAGCGAGGATGAAAAGTTTTTGTACCTCACCCTTAGCGACAGGGGGAAAGGATTGGATGGCAATGCAATTTATGCAATGGATTTAACTTCGGCTGAAAGGAAATTTTATCCGGTTGTTGCTAATATTACCAACGATAAGTATAGCGTAATTGAAAATACCGGCAGCAAATTTTTATTGCAAACTAATGCCAATGCGCCCAATGGCAAAATAATTGCTGTAGACATAAAAAACCCCGATTTAAAAAAAGCCATCACCATCATACCTGAAAAAAAAGAGCCACTGCAAAACGCAAATACCGGTGGCGGAAAATTATTTGTAGATTATTTAAAAGATGTTAGTACCCGTACTTATGTATATGATTTAAGTGGAAAACAATTGGGGGAAGTAAAATATCCGGCTTTAGGCAACGGGGGTAATTTAGGCGGTGACAGGGACGATAAGTTTTTATTTTATGTATTTACATCATTTACTTTTCCGCCTACTATTTATAAATATGATATTGCAACTGGTAAGAGTGCTGAGTTTAGAAAACCCGAAGTTGCTTTTAATCCGGCAGATTATAAAACTAAACAAGTGTTTTATACTTCAAAAGACGGAACAAAAATCCCGATGTTTATCATAAATAAAAAAGGGATAAAGAAAGACGGCAATAATGTTACACTGTTGTATGGATACGGGGGTTTTAATATAAACCTTGAGCCTAATTTTAGCGCAACACTTTTACCTTTTTTAAATGCTGGCGGTATATATGCACAGGCAAACCTGCGTGGCGGTGGCGAATACGGCGAGGCCTGGCATAAAGTAGGCATGTTATTAAATAAACAAAATGTGTTTGATGATTTTATTGCTGCGGGAGAATATTTGATAAAGGAAAAATATACTTCCAGCAGCAGGCTGGCGGTTCGTGGAGGTAGTAATGGCGGTTTATTAGTTGGTGCTGTAATCAATCAGCGGCCAGACTTATTCAGGGTAGCTATTCCCCAGGTTGGTGTAATGGATATGTTACGTTTTCATAAATTTACTATAGGGTGGAACTGGATTGCCGATTATGGCAGCAGCGAAAAAGACGCACCTAATTTTAAAAACCTGTTTGCATATTCTCCTTTGCATAATATTAGTGGCACAGCAAATTATCCATCTACGCTGGTAACAACTGCCGATCATGACGATAGGGTAGTACCAGCCCATTCCTTTAAATATATAAGCACTTTACAGGAAAAATATAAAGGGAAAAACCCATTACTTATAAGAATTGATACCAACAGCGGCCATGGTGCAAGTAATACCAAAAAAAATATTGAAACAATTGCGGATATTTATTCTTTTATATTTTATGAGATGGGGGTAACACCAAATTTTTAATAAAAATGGAGATAAATTAAATGAATAAATTCAAAAGCGGCTATTGAAGTGAACACAACGGTGGAGAAGCAAACAGGCCGGGCATTTACAAACTACACTTGCCGAAGGACGTAAGCCGCAAAAAGCGGGAGGGAAATTGCCACAGTAAATTTTTGCAAATACCCATGTTGTGCGTTCGTGCTATTCACTCATACTCAGTTTCAATTAACCTTATGAGTTCTCTTGCCTGTGTTTTTTGATTTATCAAGCCTTTCAAAAAGGCTCCTTTAATAGTGTTTTTAAAATGGTTAAGCCTGTTTCGTAATTCTGCCAATTGGATATAATTTTCTGTCATTAAACGTGCATTAGCGGATACTTCTCTTTTACCCAGTGAATCGCTGTTGTCCGAATAATATTGGTTGTCAAAGATTAGATATGTTTTTTCTCTCGCTTGTTGTCTCATTGTTGAGGTGGCTATTTGGATGCCTTCCAAAAGCGCACCGCTTTCCCAATATTCTAAAATTCCATTAATTACTTTTTTGTTTGTCAATAAACGCATTCCACCAGAGTTTTTAAGCTGTGAAGAAGTTCGATCTGTCAAACTGAATGAAAAACCACCTAAAGCCGACAGATTGAATTGATAAATATTCTGTAAATCAATAACTGTTTTTGTTCGCTCCTTTTGTAAATAGTTATTAAGCGAATCACACCCAGCTATATCTCTATTTAGTATCAAGATTACTTTTTGAATAATTGCGGTATCTTTTATTAAATCTTCTTTATAGGAAATTGCATACTCCTTTCCTTTTTTTGTGTCTGTAAAATGTTCTCTAATGTTTTCTGCAAAAAAACCGAGTGTAACTGCTAAAAATATCATTAGAAACTCTAAAAAATATTCTTTCCAGGGTTTTGGTTTATGATGAAGGTCAGGATGATGATGTACTTCCATATTTTCGGGCACTTGGTTTTGGTTATTAGTTTCTATGTCAACTGAAGCGGTATTTTCCTGCGAAGGAATTTCCGATTGATTGGTTGTCGGATTATCTAAATGTTCTTCGTCTTTATTTTCTGTCATTTATTTTTTTGTTAAGTTATTAGAATGTTCAAACGCATGACGCACAACGTTTGTATTGATGATATAAGACGCTATAAACAAAATAAAATTACATTGATTGTCAATATTTTAATGTTATACTTTTTGTCACTAGCGTTGCGTTGTCATTACTTTGAATTCTTTGAAATGCCCAACTACATTGGATTTAAAGAGAATTATCACCTGAAACGATTTGAATTTTTAAA
>JAYSTT010000162.1:0-9654 GCA_043719495.1 Ferruginibacter sp.
GAAGTTTTGGTTCTCAATCATTGGTGGTTGATGCCGGCCTTGGAAAAGCAACAAACATTGAAGAAATAGAAATTCAATGGCCCAATGCTGCACAAACCACCAATGATTGAGAACCAAAACTTCCACCTGTGCTTACAGTATGATAGAAATTTTGAAAATTGCCATCTGCCAACTTTACTTTAATTCTTACCCTTGCTCCTATGGCTGCTTTATTTGAATTAGTTCCCTCTAACTTTAATTTTATCCAATGGTTTCCTGTAACAGAACTATTTTCAAACAAAACGTTTCTAAACCGGTCACCTTCAACCGCACCGCCAACCACTTCATATAAATCCTGGTCGCCATCATTATCAATATCGGCAAAAGCAACTGCATGTCCTTTTTGAATGTGCCCGGTGTTGGTGGCATAAGTTATATCTTCAAATTTTTTACCGCCTAAATTGTGGTATAATTTATTAGGAACTATAGTAGTGTATTCGGGGGCACCGGTTCCTAAATAATAATCGGGCCAACCATCATTATCAATATCGCCAAAGTTGCAACCCATGGCATAGTTTACATGATCCACCGCATATTGTTTACTAACATCGGTAAAAGTATTGTTGCCATTGTTATGATACAAACGTGGTAACTCTCCCAATGCCGGCATACCCAGCATATCACGGGCAGCATCTCCTCCTACTTCCGAAAAACGCCTGATATCATATCCCGAAACAAAAAGATCCTGAAAGCCATCATTATCAAAATCAAAAAACCATGTGGGAAAACTGTAGATAGGTTCTTCAACACCTGCAGCTTTGCTGATATCTTCAAATTTTCTTTCGCCTGCAATAGCGCCGGGTTTATTCAACCACAATTTATTGGGTGCACCTAAGGCAGAAAGATACAGATCGGGAAAACCATCATTATTAATATCGCCACACACACAGCCTTTTGCAAATGTGGTAATGTTTAAACCATACTTTACAGTTACATCTTTAAACTTTCCTTTAATATTGATGAATAACTGGCTGGGATAATTTTCATGAGCAACAAAAAGATCTATCCACCCATCATTATTAAAATCTCCCCAACTGGCAGTTTGAGTTGGTGCAGGAGAGTAAAGCCCCAGTTCAATAGTAACATCTTCAAAAGTATTGTTGCCATTATTTTTTAAAAGAGAGAAAGGAAATTTTGCATTCTTTCCCCACCAGCCACCTCTTAAAACAAGTATATCGGCAAAGCCATCATTATTATAATCAGCATGAACAAGATTCAGCCCACCTGTTATACCTACCAATCCCGAAGAGCTGGTTTCTGTTTTAAAACTACCATCTTTCATTTGGTGCATATATCTTATCTGGTCACTAAGGCCATACGATGAGGCCATGATATCAAGTAACCCATCATTATCCAAATCTTCTACAACACAACCACCGGATATACCATTCATATCAACAGCTTTTTTAACTGCAACATCTTTCAATACAATATTGTTACCGGGGTTTTGTGTAAACACACCTGATTCAATCAGCCATTGTTTGGGTACTTCTGCAGGGTATTTTCCAAGCGTCATGTAAGCAATGTTCAATAAATATCTCGATTGAATATCATCGGGAAATTTAGTAAGAATAGTTTTGTAAATTTCAACAGCAGATTGGGAGCCTGAAGTTAATTTATGAATGCCTTCTCCCTGTATAGGTATAATGCAACTTTGGGGATTGTGATTGGCTGCACAATTTTCCAGTTCGCCTTTTCGCATATAGGCAATGGCTAACAAATCGAAAAGCAATTTGTAAGGAGGAGAGAAATTTTCGCCTGTAATGTTCATGGCTGTCATAAGCCTCTTGAGCACAATAATTGCCTCATCAGTATTTCCGGCATTTAAAGATTCCACACAATACTGATAATAAAGGTTTGATCTTTTATTGGCATCTTTTTCTGTAAGCAGTTTCTTTTTAAATAATTCGGCACGTTGGGTATTCATCACATAAAAGTCCTCTGGATTAGCATTTCTGTTTATGCTGTCAAGAATTTTTATCATCTTCAATGTTCCTTTAGATTGAGTAACAGTTGATACCAACTTTATACCACCCGGCTCACAACAACTTTTCATTTGTGCGGTTGTAACAAAAGGAGTGTTAATTAAAATATAATACAAATAATATTTCATGTTGAAAAAATTGTACAGGAATATAAAGTTAATCCAATATTTGGCTGGCAAAAAATTGGCTGCTATAATTTTCCGTTTTTAATTTCATCTACCACAGCCGGATCCAGTAATGTACTTATATCTCCTAAGTTTTCCGTTTCGCCTTCGGCAATTTTGCGTAAGATGCGGCGCATTATTTTTCCGCTACGGGTTTTTGGCAGGCCGCTTACAAATTGTATTTTATCGGGTTTTGCAATGGCACCAATTACCCTTGTTACAGTTTGTAAAATATCCTGTTTTCTTAAATTTTCATCACCATGATGGCCGTTGTAAATTACATAAGCATAAATACCCTGGCCTTTTATATCATGAGGATAACCTACTACCGCACTTTCTACTACACCGGCATGCATGTTAATGGCATTTTCCACTTCGGCTGTGCCAATACGGTGACCGCTAACATTTAATACATCATCCACTCTTCCTGTTATTCTGTAATTACCCTGCTCATCTTTTAATGCGCCATCACCTGTAAAATATAAATTGGGATAGGTAGCAAAATAATTAGTACGGCATCGTTCATGGTCGCCCCATGTTGTACGTAACATTCCCGGCCATGGAAACTTAATACACAAATTACCAGAGGTAAGTCCTCCCCCTTCGGGGTTCCCATCTGGGAACGAACGTAGTTCAGAGCGGAGCGCTTCTTTTCCATTTTCATCTACTAAAACAGGTTGCACACCAGGCAGGGGTAATGTAGCCCAGCCCGGTATTGAGGGTGTTATGCCTGCAAAGTTTGAAATTAGAGCACCACCGGTTTCTGTTTGCCACCAGGTATCAACGATGGGGCATTTTTTCTTGCCAACATTTTCATTGTACCAATGCCATGCTTCTTCATTGATAGGTTCGCCAACGGTACCTAAAATTTTTAAAGAGGATAAATTTTTCTCTTTCAAAGGATCTAAACCAAAACCCATTAAACTTCTTATAGCAGTTGGAGCGGTGTATAAAATATTTACTTTGTGTTTTTCCACTATATCCCAAAATCTTCCTGCATCAGGATAAGTAGGAATGCCTTCAAACATTAAACTGGTAGCACCGGCACTTAACGGCCCGTACACAATATAACTGTGGCCGGTAATCCATCCTATATCTGCAGTGCAAAAATGTATATCGCCAGATTGATATTGAAATACATTTACAAAAGTATAGTTGGTCCAAACCATGTAACCGGCAGAACTATGCACCACACCTTTTGGCTTACCGGTACTGCCACTGGTGTATAAAATAAACAATGGGTCTTCTGCATCCATTTCTTCTGCTGCAAAAGAAACAATACCCTCTTTCTCCACCTGTGTTTCGGCATGTTCCATTTCATCTTCCCACCATACATCTCTTCCTTTTATCATTGATACCGGTATTCTTGTTCTTGTATAAACAATAACACGTTTCACTGTTTTGTTTCCAATCAATGCATCATCAATTACACTTTTTAACGGAATATCTTTTCCGCCACGGTAGGCACCATCGCAGGTAACAATAAATTCTGCCTGTGCATCTTCTAATCTGTCGGCAATACTTTGTGCACTAAAGCCACCAAAAATTACACTATGTATAGCACCAATTCTTGCACAACCTAATATGGCGTATGCCAACTCCGGTACCATGCCCATATAAATGCAAACCCGGTCGCCTTTTTTTACACCATTATTTTTTAGTACCTGTGCAAACTGGCAAACTCTTTTATGCAAACGATTATAAGTTACCACCCTTGTTCTTTCTTCCGGGTTATTAGGTTCCCAGATAATAGCAGGCTTATCACCTGATTTTTCCAGATGACGGTCGATGCAATTTTCGGTGATATTAAGTTTACCTCCTTTAAACCATTCAACCTTTGGTTCGGTAAAATTCCAGTTTAAAACTTTATCATATTTTTTCTTCCAAAGAAAATTATCAGCAACTGAAGCCCAAAAACCTTCGGGGTCCTCCACACTTTTTTTATAGTCTTCGTGATACTTTTCTAAAGATGTTATCTGATATGGATAAGTCATAGCAACATTTTTTATCTGCACCAAAATTATACATACGTTACGATTAATGATACAAAAAAATAAAATTGTACAAATATTTTATCAAAACAGCATTACAAGGTAGTTGAGTTTAAAAACAATGTATCTTTCGGCACAATTGTTTTGCATATGATAAATGAAAATTCTACTAAAGGAATTGGCAAGGTTATTTTTTCTTCTTCATTGGGTACTTTAATTGAGTGGTACGACTTTTACATTTTTGGTATGCTGGCTAAAACCATCTCAGTACAATTTTTTCCGGAAGGAAATGAAACTGCTGCATTACTTAGTACACTGGCCATTTTTGCTGCAGGTTTTTTAGTGCGTCCCTTTGGCGCATTGGTTTTTGGCAGGTTGGGAGATTTAATAGGTAGAAAATATACCTTTTTACTTACGCTGGTTTTAATGGGCGGCTCTACTTTTTTAATCGGGCTTGTGCCATCCTATAAAAGTATTGGCATGGTTGCACCAATATTAGTCTTATTATTAAGATTAATACAAGGCCTGGCATTGGGTGGCGAGTATGGTGGCGCCGCAACTTATGTGGCCGAACATGCACCGGCACACCGCCGGGGATATTTTACGGCATGGATACAAACTACCGCCACTTTGGGTTTATTTGTGGCGCTGGGAGTTATAATGGCTGTAAAAAACAGCATGAGCGATGCTGCATTTACAAAAGAATGGGGTGGCTGGCGTTATCCTTTCTGGATATCTATTTTACTGGTAGGCGTTTCTATTTATATAAGATTAAAGATGAACGAAAGCCCGGTGTTTGCGAAATTAAAAGCCGAGAAAAAAACTTCTGTTAATCCGTTGAAAGAAAGTTTTGGGCACAGGGCAAATTTTAAAATGGTATTGCTGGCTTTATTTGGTGCTGTAATGGGGCAGGGGGTTATTTGGTATACCGGACAATTCTACGCACAATCGTTTTTAGAAAATACGGTGAAGATTGAATTTATGCAGAACAGGGAAATATTATTATGGGCCATTGGTTTGGCTACGCCTTTCTTTTTAGTGTTTGGTGCATTGAGTGATAAAATAGGAAGAAAATGGATAATGCTTACGGGCATGTTGCTGGGGGTGATTTTTTACAGACCGATATTTGGCACATTGCTGAAAGATGCAGATGCGAAAGAATGGATGACGAGAAATGAAGGGCGGCTTTTAGTAAAGAGGGAAGGGAAAGATAATCCAGTGATACAAAAAAGAGATACAATACAAAAAGACAAACATGGATATACAGAGTTACAGCATAAAGTAAAAACCTGGGAATTGGAATCTAGAATAATATTTAGCGAAACCGTTGTGGATACTTTTTATTACTATGATTCAGAATCTGGATTTAATAACATGCGTTATTTAGCTGATGATAATAAACCAATTTACAGCGACAAAATATTAAACACCCCACTCAAATGGAAATTCATTTTCCTTGTTTGGATAATGATAATCTTTGTAACCATGGCCTATGGCCCCATTGCGGCTTTTTTAGTGGAGCTTTTTCCAACTAAGATCCGCTACACTTCCATGAGTTTACCTTATCATATCGGCAATGGTGTGTTTGGTGGCTTGGTTCCTTTTATTGCAACATTGCTGGCAACAACATTTACAAAAGATCCATTGGTTGGGTTGTGGTATCCTATTGGTGTAGCAGCATTGTGCTTTGCAATTGGGGCTTTGTATTTAAGTAATAAAAAAGATAAAGAAATAAATGATTAATAATTAGAGATGACAGCTTTTAAAAGCTGTCATCTCTGTAAACGAAATTTATGAATCAGCTAAAAAGAATAATGGGTTTTGTGTGGATGATAATTGCACCTGCGGTAATTTATTTTTTAATTATGGGAGCGGTGCATAATATTGGTAATGGTACAAAAGATATTAATAAACCCATTCCATGGATAATCATCATTACAATATTTACACCCATTGCTGTTGGCCTGATGATATTTGGTTATTATGCTTTAAAAGGAGCGTATGATAAATTACCGGAAAGTTCGGAAGAGATTTAATACACAGTAACTTTTATGAACAACAAACGTTTAAGAAAGATTATGAAAAGAACGGCAATAGTTATTTGTATCCTGACTGCTTATGTGCTATTTTGCCAATGCTGCATGCGTTTTCGTTTTAATGATAATAAGGTGGGTAAATTTTTTGCAAATCATAAAACTTCTTTACAAATTTTTGATACCCTTATCGAAGGGCACAATATTCATTATGCAATTAGTGGTAATCACAGTTTGCCCACACTTGTTTTTATACATGGTTCACCCGGCAGTTGGGTGCATTACATGAAATTTATGTGGGATGATAGCTTAAGAAAAAAATTCCGTTTCATTAGTATCGACAGGCCGGGCTTTGGGTACAGTGAATTTGGCAGCCCTATGCATTTAAAAGCACAAAGCGAATTATTATTAAGGGTAGTTGCGGCTAATCAAAACGGGAAGCCCATTTACTTGGCAGGCCATTCCATTGGAGGGCCGGTGGTGGCACAAATGGCAGCTATGAGTCCCGGGAGTTTTGAAAAAATAATAATTATGTCCGGATCCATTTCTCCTTATCTTGAAAAAAAAGAAAGTTGGCGGCATTTGATGAATAGTGGCGTGATGCGTACATTTTTACCCGGCGCATTTGCGCCCAGTAACACGGAAATTTTATGGTTTAAAAAAGATTTATTTCAATTGGAAAAAGAGCTGGAAAATATAAATACTAATGTGGTTTTTGTGCATGGCGATAAAGACACCTGGGTACCAATAGAAAATGTACAATTCGGGATTGAAAGAATGATACATGCTAAAAGTTTTCAATCAGATACTTTGCATGGAGCCGATCACATGATACCCTGGAAAAGAGAAAAAGAAGTAAAAAATATTTTATACAATCTATATTAATTTTTTTATAACCCCATCGCTTTATAAATTGCTTCATAAATTTTTGGCCGCACATTCATGTTCAGCAAAATTTTATTATCTCCACCTAAAGGATTGACACGATTGCTTAAAAAAATAAAAATAAGTTTACTGACAGGATCGGCCCAGGCGCAGGTACCCGTAAAACCGGTATGGCCAAAGGTTAAGGGTGATGCGGATAAGCAGGGATAGGGCTCTGGCCTGGCAGCATTATCTTTTTCGGGTTTATCAAAACCATAACCACGCCTGCTGTTAGCACTGTGATAAGCTGTAAATAATTCTATAGTATTCTTATTCAAATATTTTTTTCCATTAAAAGTACCGCCATTTAAAAGCATCTGCATTATCACTGCTAAATCGTAAGCATTACTAAATAGTCCCGCATGCCCAGCCACACCACCAAACATGGCTGCGCCGGGGTCATGTACATCGCCACGCAATAATTGTAAACGAAAACTTTTTTCCTGTTCAGTGGGTATTATCCTGTTCAAAGCAAATCTTTCCCGGGGCTTAAAACCCGCAGTAGTTAATGCAAGAGGGGTGTAAAATTCTTTTTGTACATATTCATTAAGTGGCATACCACTTAAGGCTTCTACTATCTTGCCCAAAAAAATGAAATCATTATCGCTGTAAATATATTTACCTGTTTCTCCCAATGGGCTCTGCAAAATTCTATTATACAAAGTATCTCTCCAGTCGGTACGCATAAATAAATTTTGCGCCACAGCTATTTTAAATGAATCGTTTTGTTTTGCAGCATAAAATTGGGGTAGAGGATTGCCTGATGAATCGATGGTTTCTTTATAAAAAGGAATATACGCAACAAGACCAGCCTGGTGCAATAATATATTTTCTATCAGCAGATTTTCTTTATTACTTCCTTTAACCCACGGAAGGTAATCACCTAATTTTTTTTTCAGGTCAATCTTTCCTTCGTCATACAATTTCATTATACTAATGGTAGTAGCACAAACTTTTGTAACCGAAGCCATGTCAAAAATAGATTCTAACTGAACAGGCTGTGTTTTGTCGTAAGTGTAATTTCCGTAGGCTTTATGGTAAGCTATTTTTCCATCTTTTACCACTAATACTACTGCACCGGGAGTTGCGCCTTTTTCAATGGCATCGTTGGTAATTGAATCAATAGTATTTAATTTAACCGGGTCAAGGCCTGCTTCATCGGGGTTGCTTCGGGGCAAAAAAAAACCAGCAGTAACTATACCGCTTCCATATTTATATTCATCGCAAACCGTTACGGGTAATTTTCCTTTGGCAGTAATTTTTCCATATATTAAATCTGCTGCTGCATTCTGTGTAATCTCATCGTCTTCATAACAGGCAACAATAATTTTTGCATCACACCAGTTTTTAATAGCGTAAGGGTTGCCAAAAACAAAAGTAGCAGCATTGGTTTGTTGTTGCAATTTTGTAACTAAATCAACAGCAGATTTTGATATGCCAAAATTATTTGCGGGAACACGGCTATAATTATGTATTCCGATAATTACTGTTTTATAACGCTTCTTTATTAATTCCACCATACTTAAAATCCTTGTGGCATCCTGTGCATAATTAAAATAAAAAACATCTGCACTATAATCTTTACGTAAACGTTTTGCAAATGTATTATCGCTGTTGTTACCAATACTTACATACACTATTTCTTTTGAAACCGGTTTAGCCACAGCAGGGATGGGAAAAAATATTTCTTCCTTTTTTTGTAGAATAGTTAAAGCATTTTCGGCAATTAATTTTCTCATGCCGGGTACTTTACTGTTTAAATCATTGGTAAGGTTATCAGTATTAATGGGTTTAAGCTTTGCCAAATCGTATTGGTATTTTGAAAGCAATACTTTTTTACAATGGATTTCAATATCTGCCCAGCTCATTTTTTTATTTTTTATTGCCTCTTTAATTTTTGCAATCGCTAAAGGTACATCGCCTGGTAAACAAAGCATATCATTACCTGCAATTAAAGACTCTACCGAAGCTGCCCCCTTGGGGTAATACTTTTGTACACCCTGCATTTCTAATGCATCAGTAAAAGTTAAACCCTGGTAACCTAAACGGTTCCTCATTAATTCGGTAACATTATTTTTAGAAATAGATGTTGCTCTGTTTGGCGTACTGTCAATTGCAGGTATATACAAATGTGCAATCATTACACTGCCAATACCTGCTTTAAAAATTTCTCTGAAGGGATATAATTCCAGTGAATCCAATGCAGCCAGCGATTTATTTATTACCGGTAAATCATAATGTGAATCTACCGCTACATCACCATGGCCCGGAAAATGTTTTGCACAGGCCATTACACCATTATCCTGCATACCTTTCATATATTGAATGCCAAACAAGGCTACTTTGTACTTGTCTTCTCCAAAACTCCTGTCGTTAATTACAGGGTTGTCAGGATTATTATTTACATCAACCACAGGTGCATAGTTTACCTGGATACCCACCCTTTTACATTGTTCAGCAACTATTTTACCATATTGATAAGCAATATTTGCATCCTGTACTGCTCCCAGCATCATTT
>JAYSTT010000163.1:0-9642 GCA_043719495.1 Ferruginibacter sp.
CGAAGAACCTAAAAAGTACATGAGTTTATCTGCTGGCAGCACCTGGAACTACGAAACCCAAAACAATATCACCACCACTACTACTACTAATATTGTAACCGCCAGCACCCGGGATTCATCCATAAATGGCAAAAGCTACCATATTTTTACTAACAGTAATGGTGCTGCAAATGACTATTACAATATAACCTTAAACGATTATTGGACTTTTAGAACCCTTGCCCCGGCATCGGGCATAAGTTCAGTAGAAACTATATATTTAAAAGATAATACTGCAGTAGGTAGCAGCTGGACCCAGACTTTAAATGTACCTGTTTCAGGATTCCCTTCCCCGATACCTGTGATTTTTACTAATACAATTACAGAAAAAGGCGTTGGCAGAACTGTAAATGGCAATAACTACACAGATGTAATACACACCACAACAACTATCAGCGTTTCGGGTTTACCTGCAGGATCCATTACAACGGATATACAATCCTATTATGCCCCTAAAGTGGGTTTAATTGAAAGTAAAAATAAAATCCTTATTCCATTACTAACTATTAATGCAGATCAAAACACCATATTAAAAACTGCCAATATCAAATAGCATACTTTATTAAATAAAATGCAATTGTTACTACTTATAGATAAGTTTATAAGTTTGTTTTTCATAAGTCTGCAAATCAGTAACTGCCACTGTATAAACTCCTGATTCCATGCCTGTATTTCTGGGATAATGAATAACTGTACTCATTATATTATAAAACACTTTGGACATAATTTTTTGCCCTGTTACATTATATATTTCAATTGCATAATTTTTGGGCAATTTATTCGCTATTGAAATGTGCAGCATATTATCTACAGGATTTGGATAAAAACTGATATCAAATTTTGTATTCCTGATTGCAATAATATTGCTATATTTTATTTGATTACTGGTTGTAGTAAGTTTTAATCTATAATAATTATTGCCTGTGAAAGGGGTTTTATCCATAAATAAATATTGCCCGCCTATTGCATTTGTAATACTATAAATTGTTTCAAAGCCTCTATTTGCATTGGTGCTTTTTTGCAAACTGTATTCTTTTATATTCTGTGCGTCTTTATTCCAGTAAAGCTTATTACCGGCTTCCTGTTTTTCGCCCTTAAGCTCTATATCGTTTGGTAAAACCGAATAACAGCCTCCATTTATTATATAATTGGCATACTTTATCAGGCAGCCATTATTTACAACTATTCTGCAAAAATATCTACCGGTATCCGAAGGCGAAAGATTAGGAATAAAATAAGTTGGCCCTGTGCCCACAATTACACTATCATTAGGCACTATTCTTTTATACCAGGTGTAAGTTGCATTTGCTATAGAATCAACTATCAGTGTTAAACTATGATTATAGCATTGCGGTGAATCTGAAAAAACAATAAAGTTAGCTAATGGCAATACACTCACATCGTATAAGCTTGCGTTTCCGCAACCATCCACCACCCGTAACCTCACCAATGAATATATTGTACCATTATTAATGGAGAAAATTGAACTGGTTTGTGGGGCTGTAACAATACTTGGAGAAGAAGGTGCACTACCAATAATTTCATATGTATATGGAGGAATACCACCCAATACATTTGCACTTACACTAAAGCCACCATTATCGCATTGATAGGCATTTGAACTTGACAGAACAGGATAAAGATAAATTCTTACTTCAATGGTATCATATACATGTTTGTTGCAATCATTTATATAAGTGTCAAAAACATAAGTTGCCGGGCCAAGGTCTAAAAAAGTATAAACATAGCCAGAGCTTAATGAAGGATTAATGGAAACAGCAACCCCATTCTTTTTAATAATTTGGGGCTTAATATCACCTCCAATATTATTATTAGTAATGTTTACTATCACATCAGCAGATCCATTGGGCCAAATTCCGGAAGGGCATTTAGGTGTAATTGTAATTACCCTGTCTACAATACTAATAACCGGGGCTATACTTATAGAATCCTTATTGCCACACAGGTCTGTTACAACAACCTTATATCTTAAAGGTGATGCCAATGCCGGTATATTTAAAAAAGTATAATTGCTGCTGCCTGTTGTAATAGTTTGCAGTAATATTCCAGTTGGTGAAAATAATTTAATTGTGTAAGCAGGTATGCCTGAATTTATTGTAACTTTTAACTCCGAAGTACCAATTGTTGAGCAGGATTTTTTTGCCGACAATGATATATTTGTCAATGGGGCATTTTGAATAAAGCAACGGTTTATAAGTGTATCATAGCATGTGGAATCATTTACTATTTTAAGACAGTAACTTCCATAAGCAAGACTTGTAAACACACCAGTACTATTACAACCTAAAAGCACATTCAGGTTATTGTAAATACAATATTGGGCGTTGGTAATATTTGTTTGTCCGGTTACAGCAGCAGTAAAAGTTAAACATGTTTTATTACTTATTGTAATTGTTGCAGCAACGGATGGTATGGGCCGGGTAACAGAAAAACAGCGGGTTATGGTTGTGTCATAACAGGCAGTATCATTTATAACATCAATACAATAGTCACCATAGGGTATAGTATCAAAAATTCCTGTACTGTTACAAGTGATTAGAACATGCGCAGGAGTAAATAGACAATACCGCGGGTTATAGAGATTTAACTGGCCTGTAACAGCTGCTGTAAAACTGGTACACCCCTTACTACTTATAACCACAGCGGCAGCAACCGAAGGAATGGGTGGATTAACAGTGAAACAACGGTAAATTGAAGTATCGTAACAGGCAGAATCATTTATAACATCAATACAATAACTGCCATAGGGCAAATTATTAAATATCCCAGTATTATTACAAATGATGAGCACATGTGCCGGAGTATATAAGCAATACCTGGGGTTAGTTGTATTTACCTGCCCGTCAATAGTTGCAGTAAAGGTTGTACACGTTAAGTTGGTTATTAATACATTTGGACCAACTGAAGGTTTGGGCCTGTTTACGGTAAAACACCTGGTGATTGTAGTATCATAACAGGCAGAGTCACTTATAATATCAATACAATAACTGCCATAAGGCAAATTATTAAAAATGCCGGTGTTGTTACAGGTTATCAGTACACGTGGTACAGCATATAAACAATAAGTAGGATTAAATAAATTGGTTTGCCCGGTAACTGAAGCTGTAAATGTTGAGCAAGCCAGGTTTGTTATTCTGACAACTGCATCAACTGATGGCACCAGCCTGTTGGCTGTAAAGCATCGTATAATTGTTGTATCGTAACAGGCAGGGTCATTAATTATTTTTATACAATAATTACCAAAAGGAAGATTTTGAAATGTGCCCGTTGAATCGCAGGAAATTAAGACATTTGCAGAATTATAAAGGCAATAGTAAGGATTATAAAGATTTTGTTGTCCGGTAACGGATACAGTAAAATCATTACAAGAAGCTTGCACATTTAAGTCCACTGAAGGCACAGGTTTTAAACCGGTAAACGTTCTCGTAATAGTAGTATCGTAACAACTATTTTTTATTGTAATAGTGTATGTGCCATAAGGCAGCAGATTGAAAACCCCTGTAGCATTGCAAGTAATTAAAACAGCACTGCTGTTATATATACAATATAAGGGTGTAGTTAAATTTATTTGGCCGGTAACGGTAGCTGTAAAAGTAGAACACGCCATATTGGACATGGCAATTATCGGCGAAACAGAGGGCACTACAGACAATCCCGTCCAGGTAACTGATTTAATATTACCGCATAAATCTTTTACAAATAATTTTACAGTATTACTGTTACCGATATAGTATCTAAAACTGTTGGATGTAAACCATGTAGTATCCCCGGGATTTACCGAAGCCCCATATAAAAAACCATTAAAAACAGGGTTGGGTGTTTTATTTCCTCTTATATCTTTAAGGTTAATTGTTACAGCAATACTATCACAGGTAATTTTTGTCACAGTATAGTTATCTATTACCCAATCATAATTTTGTATAATAATATTTCTGGTTTGAATGGCTCCGCAAGAGTCACTTAACTGAATAAAATAATTTCCACTTATTAGTCCTGTAAAAATTCCAGTAACACTAACGGTACCAACACCTGAAACAGAAGGGGCTATAATTTTGTAAGAGAATGGTGCTCTTCCATATTGCTGACCCGTTACAGTTATGGAGCCGTCATTTCCGTTTATACAAGTTACTCCGGTAGCGGTCATAGCAAAATTTGGAGGGGTATAATCACCATCAATTGTAATACTGTCTTGAGCATATTCACAATTAGTAACAACGTCTTTTACTGTTATCAAATATCTGCCGGGAGATAAACCAGTAATCTGATTACTTGAAGTAAATGGTGTATTTACAGGACCAGTAGCTTTGTATTGGTAATTACCCGACCCGCCTCTTGCATTTATTTGTACTGCACCTGTAGCTTCGCAACGGGATTCCGATGTTATATAATCTGCCGTTAATGAAGCACAACAATTACCATTAAGGCTTTGTACTAAAACAGTTTCCACAGCAGAAGAACCACAGGAGTCAGTTAATTGTATAAAATAATTACCACTTATTAATCCTGTAAATGTTCCTGCCGTACTTATTGTACCAATACCGGAGGCTGATGGCGCAATTATTTCGAATGAAAAAAGAGGCCTGCCATACTTTGTTGAAATAACTGTTATAGTTCCGTCTCCAACACCTACGCAGGTAGCATCAGTAGCAGTAATTTTAAATTGCGGATTTAAATAATTACCATTTACGGTAACAGTGTCTTTATCATAAATACAGTTTAATATTAAATCTCTTATTGAAACTATATAGTCGCCAGCAGGTAATCCTGTTATAGTATTACTGGAGCCATAACCTGTATTAACCGGGCCGGATACTTTATATTCATAATTTCCAGAGCCCCCGGAAACACTAATTTGTATTGTACCGGATGCAGCACAGCGGGATTCAGTTGAGCCATACTTTGCAATAATAGTGTTGCATGCCTGCGAAAAAGTATCTTTTGGTAAAATGAATGAAGCTGCTATTACCAACAAGTAAAAGCCCAGTAAGTAAAGTTTTTTCATTTGGGTAGGATTTGTTCTTCATTGACAACGCTCACTTTTCTTACATATTGCTCAAAATAAAACAATAAAATAATTCAAAGAAAAATAGGGTTTTTTTACCCTATTTTATACTATTTAGGCTGTAGAAAAACTATCCACAAAAAGGTATTTATACAGGTAAATTACTAAAAACCGGTAAGTGATTTTACTAAAAATATTATCTCATTTTTCATAAATAAGGCTCACATTTTAAAGCCAATAAAAAAAGCTGCCTATTAAGACAGCTCTTTTTTATACTATTTTATTCAAACTACATTTCTTCAGTGTTTAAATGCACTTTGGTCATTTCATAAAAATGATTTTGTAACTGATGTAGCGATATAGGTTGCACAACATGCCTTCTCTCATCCCTATACCATATTTCAAATTTATCAAAACTGTTTTTTGCAGAAAGCAGCATTCTAAATGCCCCTTTCATGTATTTAACTGAGCCATCTTCATTGTCCTGCTTTTTAAATTTAAGTTTCTGTAATTTATCATCGGATAAAGGTATGGGACTTAACTGCTCA
Source organism: Ferruginibacter sp. (assembly GCA_043719495.1). Taxonomy (GTDB): domain Bacteria; phylum Bacteroidota; class Bacteroidia; order Chitinophagales; family Chitinophagaceae; genus Ferruginibacter. The sequence continues at coordinate 5,611 of JAYSTT010000163.1, forward strand.
GTTTCGTACCAGAAATCCTGAGTACCGGTGTTTACACAAACCTGTTTTTCATTGTTATTCAGGTTGGTTACTTCGCCCTCTCTTTTATCGCCATCGTTATCAGCAAATAAATAATCGCCCACTTTAATTTCAGTGAATTTTATCATACAGCTTTCGTTTTTAGAAATTCAATTTAGCAATTTTTTTTCAAACAAATAAAAAATTGAAAGCATCGTCTTCAAACTACTCTGCCCAACTCATTATATAGTTGGCGTTTTCTATTTCTAATGCTTGTTTGGTTAACATGAGCGGACGGAAGGTATCCACCATCACTGCCAATTCTTTTGTGTCTTTTGCCCCGATGCTTTTTTCCACAGCGCCCGGATGTGGCCCGTGAGGAATTCCGGCAGGATGCAGTGTTATCATTCCCCTGGTTACATTTTTACGACTCATAAATTCACCATCAACATAGTACAACACTTCATCACTATCAATATTACTGTGATTATATGGTGCCGGAATAGCATCTGGATGATAATCATATAACCTTGGTACAAATGAACACACCACAAATGTATCCGTTTCAAATGTTTGATGCACAGGTGGTGGCTGATGCACTCTTCCTGTTATGGGTTCAAAATCATGGATAGAAAAAATATAAGGATAGCAACAGCCATCCCAGCCCACCACATCAAAGGGATGTGTGCCGTAGTGTAGCCCATACAACATTCCTTTTTTCTTTGCCTTAATCAGGTAGTCGCCTTTTTTATCAATGGTTTTTAAATTTTGTGGTGCCCGGATATCTCTTTCGCAATATGGGGAATGCTCCATCAACTGGCCAAACTTACTCATATAACGTTTGGGATAGCGAAGCGGCGAAAATGACTCTACAATAAACAAACGATTTTTATCATCATTAAATTCTATCTGATAAATTGTTCCTCTGGGTAAAACAATATAATCGCCATAACCAAAAGGTAATTCGCCATATTGTGTGTGCACGGTTCCCGTACCCTCATGTACAAAAATCATTTCATCAGCATCGGTATTTTTATAAAAATAACTCCGCATACTTTGCTGTGGTGCTGCCAGTACAATATGGCAATCGCTATTTACTAAAACAGGAATACGGCTTTCTAAAAAATCCTTTGCCGGCTTAACATGAAACCCTTCAAAGCAGCGGTGCTGCAGCATTTTTTCTTCCGCAATTTGCGGACTAACATCCAGTCCGGGTTCTGTTTTAATAATTTGTGTGGGTGGGTGACAATGATACAGCAAAGAATAATCATTACTGAAACCTTCTGTACTAAATAATTGTTCGCTGTATAAATTTCCATCGGGTTTACGAAACTGCGTATGCCTTTTATGCGGAATTTTACCTAAAGTATGATAGTGTGACATAACTAATTAAGAATTAAAAATGAAAATATTGCCCGGAATATTAAATAATACAAAGTGCTAATGATGCCAATAGGAATATGTATTTCCATTTTCTTTTATCAATATAATAAGTAAAGTTGCGGTGAAATAACATTGGCTCGTTTGTTATTGTAAATTTACATCTTAAAATTGAATAAGCTTGACAAGAATTGGGTTGATATCAGATACACATAGTTTTTTAGATGAAACCGTTTTTGAACATTTTAAAAACTGCGATGAAATTTGGCATGGCGGAGATTTTGGCAATAGTGAAATAGCAAAACAATTAGCTGCTATAAAACCATTAAAAGGAGTTTACGGAAACATTGACGGGCAGGATATCAGGTCTGTTTATCCGGAACAATTGGTTTTTATGTGTGAAGAAGTAAAGGTAATGTTGCGGCATATAGGTGGGTATCCGCCAAGGTACAATCCCGAAACAAAAAAGGAATTACTGCTGCACAAACCAAATCTTTTTATAAGCGGCCATAGCCACATTTTAAAAATAATATTTGATGATAAATTGCAATGCCTGCACATGAACCCGGGTGCTGCCGGCAAACAGGGCTGGCACAAAGTAAGAACACTTATCCGTTTTGTTATTGATGGAAACGAGATGAAGAATTGCGAAGTGATTGAATTGGGAAAGAAATAAATTTTATAAAATTCAGAAAATATATGCTGCAAAAAAACATCCCCATACTCCGCATTTTTGATGTATCTAAAGCTAAAGAATTTTATATTGACTGGCTGGGCTTTACCATTGAGTGGGAACATCAATTTGAAACCGTTACCCCTTTTTACATTGGTATAAAACGTGATGATATTGAAATACATTTAAGTGAACATCATGGCGATAGTACCCCGGGTACAAAAGTATTTATAATTTGTAACCAAATAGAAGAATACCTGGTTGAGTTAAAAGGAAAGGCCTATAAATATTATCGGCCAGGTATAAATGAAACATTTTATGGTTGTAAAGAAATGGTTGTGCAGGATCCGTTTGGCAACAAACTTTCGTTTAATGAATACCTGTGATAATCCTTAATTTCGTTTATAATTAATAATATGAAACATCTACTTATGATTTTTGGTTTATTGGCTACATTATTCCACACTAAAGCACAAAATAAAGAAGCAGCTTACCCTGATTATAAAGGAACCGATTTAGGATTAATTTATACTTCCAACCAATCAGCCTTTCGTATTTGGGCACCCACAGCAACCAATGTAAAGCTAAAAATGTATAACCAGCCTTTAAATGGCGATGCAATGCAAACCATTGATATGAAAAGATCGGAGCAGGGTACCTGGACAGCAATTTTAAAGGGAAATCAAAAAGGAAAGTATTATGCCTTTTGTATTAATCAACACGGAAAATGGTTAGAGGATGTACCCGACCCCTATGCAAAAGCAGTGGGTACTAACGGAAAGCGGGCAATGATTATTAATTTAAAAGAAACCAACCCTGCAGGATGGACAAAAGATAAATCGCCTGTTTTAAAACATAAAACCGATGCTATCATTTATGAGTTACATGTACGTGATGCAAGTATTGCTGCAAACTCAGGCATTAACAACAAAGGAAAATTTATTGGCCTAACAGAAACTGGCACAAAAAACGAAGATGGATTGTCAACAGGTTTAGATCATTTATTGGAATTGGGTGTAACACATATTCACCTGCTGCCTTGTTACGATTATAATTCTGTTGATGAAGCAAATACCATCAATGCTAAATACAACTGGGGTTACGATCCTAAAAATTATAATACACCCGAAGGCTCCTACTCCACCAATGCTGCCGATGGCAACGTACGTATCAAAGAATTTAAGCAACTTATAAAAACTTTTCACAGCAAAGGATTAAGTGTGGTAATGGATGTGGTGTACAATCATACTGCATTAACAGAGCAGTCAAATTTCAATCAATTGGTGCCCGGCTATTATTACCGGCATATGGATGATGGAAAATTTTCTAATGCCACTTCATGTGGTAACGAAACAGCCAGCGAAAAATATATGATGCGTAAGTTTATACTGGAATCTGTACTGTATTGGGCCAAAGAATATCATGTTGATGGTTTTCGTTTTGATTTGATGGGAGTACATGATATTGAAACAATGAACATTATTTCAAAAGAACTGCACAAAATAAAACCCGGTATATTATTATATGGCGAAGGCTGGACAGCCGGATCATCTCCATTACCCGAAACTTTGAGGGCCATAAAAAAGAATGCCAGCCAATTATATAAAGTAGCAGTGTTTAGCGATGATATAAGAGATGGTATTAAAGGAAGCGTATTTGAAGAAAGTGATAGAGGTTTTGCCAGCGGCAAGCCAGGTATGGAAGAAACTATTAAGTTTGGTATAGTGGCAGCCTGTAATCATCCGCAAATTGATTACAGCAAAGTAAATTATTCCAAAGCACCCTATGCAATGCAGCCTTACCAAACCATTACTTATGCCGAGTGCCACGATAATAATGTGCTGTGGGATAAATTAGCCCTTAGTGCAAAAAATGCTACTGAAGAAGAACGTAAACAAATGCATCAACTGGCCTTATCCATTGTACTTACCTCGCAGGGCATTTCATTTTTACATGCCGGTACAGAATTTTTACGCAGCAAA
>JAYSTT010000164.1:0-1623 GCA_043719495.1 Ferruginibacter sp.
GGATTAAATAAGTATATGCGTATTACACAAATTACTTTTTTAATTGGCTGTTTGGCAATTGCCGGGTGTCCGCCATTTAGTGGTTTCTTTAGTAAAGATGCAATTCTGCTTAGCGCTTTCGAACATAATAAAGTGTTATGGGTATTGGCCGTATTTGCTGCAATGCTCACAGCGTATTATATGTTCCGTTTATATTTTTTAACCTTCAATGGCAAATTCCGGGGAACAAATGAGCAGGAACATCATTTGCATGAAAGCCCTGTTACAATGACTTTGCCTTTAATTATTTTGGCAGTTCTGGCAATCATTGGAGGTTTTGTAGGTGTGCCTCACATCTTAGGCGGGAATAATGAAATAGCAACTTTTTTACAACCTGTAATTCCAATACAGGAAAATGCAAATCCAATAAGCAGCGGAACCGAGTATGGCTTAATGATTGGTACCACCATAGCAATGTTTGTGGCTGCATTGTTAGCATATTTACAAACACGGAATTTTGCTTCAAAAGAAAATACAAGCTTCAGTAAACTGCTGCAAAATAAATGGTATGTGGATGAATTATATGTTACTATCATTGTTAAACCAATTCAATCTATTGCAGCATTCTTTAATAATGTGGTGGAGAAAAAAGGGATTGATGGTTTTGTAAACGGAGTGGGCAAAGCAGTTAACTATAGCAGTCGCCAGGTTCGGTTACTGCAAAGCGGTCATGTGGGTACTTATGTATTGATGATGGTTATTGGGATTTTAATTTTATTTATTGTACAATTGTTTTTGAAATAAGAAGATACTGATATGCAAACTTTAGGAATACGCTTTCCCGAATTATTAATATGGTCTCCGCTAATTGCCGGGTTGCTGTGTTTTATTCTAAAAGACAATAAAAATTCAAAGGCAGTAGCTTTATTTTCATCTATTGTTACCTTGTTAATTTCATTTGCCAGTTTATTTTATGCCGATGATAAAATGTTAAGTGGTTTAAAGGATAGTTACGTTTGGATGCATAGTTTAGGTGCCAGTTTTAATATTGGATTAGATGGCATGGGGCATTTACTTACTTTCTTAACTGCATTTTCTTTCCCAATAATTTTTGTAGCCACCTATAATAATGAATATAAAAATGCCAACGCTTTTTATGGGCTAATGTTATTATCCCAGGCTGGTTTAATGGGTGTGTTTACAGCAATGGATGCGTTAGTATTTTATTTCTTTTGGGAGCTGGCGCTAATTCCGGTTTATTTTTTATGCAGCCGCTGGGGGGGAGAAAAACGAATACAGGCTACATTCAAATTTTTTGTGTACACATTTGCAGGTTCTTTATTAATGTTGATTGGGATTATTTATTTGTACCTGCAAACACCGGAAGTTACTCAAAATCATGCAGCTTCATTTGCATTAAGTGCTTTTTATGATCTTCGTCTTTCTGCTAAAGACCAGTTTTGGTTATTTTGGTTATTCTTTACAGCATTTGCTATTAAAATGCCTGTCTTCCCTTTTCATACATGGCAGCCTGATACTTACGAACAGGCACCAACTGCGGTAACAATGGTTTTAAGCGGCATAATGGTTAAGATGGGGGTATTTGCCTTATTACGTTGGTTAATTCCAATATTTCCCCTGGCA
>JAYSTT010000165.1:0-9639 GCA_043719495.1 Ferruginibacter sp.
ACTTGCTTCTATTTGAGAAGAGAGCAGCATATTATTGCATAGCGAATTTAAGCGGTTGGTTTCCTGTAAAGTGGTTTCTAAAAGACGTTGTTGCTGTACTTCATCTAATTTTCTTTTTTGTAAAGTTTCTAAATTTAATTTGGCAACCGCAATGGGGGTTTTTAATTCATGGGTGAGTGCCATCATAAAATTTTGCTGCTGCTGACTAAATTTTAATTGTCTTTTTACTGCCCCAAAAACAAAAACGGCCCCTGTCATTATCAGTAAAAAAAATGTTGCACCTTCACCAATATATTGAGCAGTTTTTCTATTTTCGGCCAGTTGAATTTTATTTACCTGTGCTGTGTATTGAGATTGATTGGGATTTAATTGCTGCAGTTTAAAAATAGTGGCCTGTTCATTTTGCCGGTTTAATGCTATGAACCACCAAACCAATGCTGCAATTATATAGGCCAGTAAAAACCAGTAGATGATAAAAATGTAGCGAATTTTTTTTGCTTTACTGTGCATAATAAAAGATGAACAAAGGTATGCAGTAAAAGTGAGTGACACAACGATGTACAGGCAGGAGCAAATGCAAGCTAACAATAATCAATTCCTCACATCCAACCCCCAGCTTAATTTATTCCTCAGCGTTTGTAAAAAATTATTTTCGTTAAGGCGTATAAGATTAATACCAAAAGATTCTTTTCTTACGGCAAGCTGAATTTCTTTAGTAACAAATTCCCGACGGCTATCCAGCGTACATAAAAAACCATCTGTTCTTCCTTCTACTTCAAATGAAATAATATTATTATCGGGTACTACAATGGGGCGTATGTTAAGGTTGTGCGGCGCAACTGGTGTAATTACAAAACTTCCGCTATCCGGAAAAACCACAGGGCCGTTACAACTAAGTGAATAACCTGTGGAGCCGGTTGGTGTGGCCACTATCAATCCATCGGCCCAGTAAGTGTTTAAAAATTCTCCATTTAAATAAGTATGAATTTTTATCATGGACGACGAATCTTTTTTTAGCAATGTAAATTCATTTAGTGCATAAGGTACATCGCCAAATAATGGCACGTTGGCATCTAAATGAATAAGCGTTCTTTTATCGGTAACATAAGTATGATTAACCAATGCCTCTACTGCTGTTTGCAATTCGCCTTTGCCAATGTTAGCCAAAAAACCAAGCCTGCCATAATTTATCCCTAAAACGGGTATGCCTTTATCACGTACTAAAGTAACAGTGTCTAATAAAGTTCCATCGCCTCCCAGGCTTATTATACAATCAATGGTTTCATCTAAATCGTCGGATGAATTAAAAGTGGAGTATTTTGTTTTAATATCTACTGCCGAATAGAATTTATTAAAAAAATCCTGATAAAAAACAGGTTCCACCTCATGCTGTTCCAGTTCTTTAAGTAAAAGGTTTATTTCATTGTGCTGATTTTCTTCTAAACCCCTGCTGTAAATTGCTATTTTCATAAGCCCCTGGCCCCTAAAGGGGAATTTTAGATGTTATTAAAAAATAATTAAAACCCAGATTGCGTATGTAAAAATAGCCCCTTTTGGTTTAATTGGTTAAAACTGTATTCGAAACGCAGGTTTACATCATAAAAGGTAAGTATATCTATACCAAAACCACCTGTGTATAAAAGTTTATTATTTAGGTTGGTTACAAATTCTTTTTTGTTAAAAGCATAAGCTAAATCAACATAAGTTTTTGCAAAAATGGTAAAGGGGATGTAAGAGAGTGATTTTAATTTAAATGGTAATGGTATTTTAAATTCGGCTACTTTCTTTTTTAATGTAGATTTTACCAAGGCAGTGCCCACGCCATCAATTACTAAATATTCTAACCCACGTAAATAACTGTCGCCATAACCCAACCCTCTTTGGTTAACATATGCCTGATAAAGTGGTAATCTTATTTTACCATTTATTTGTATGCTGCTATACCATTTTTTACCCAGGTCGAAATATTTATTTAAACCTGCTTCCAAGGTTAAGGCATTGACGCCCCCTGTTAGCCCTAACCCTTTTTTTGCCACCGTAACAAAACCAGTCTTACCTTTTGTAGCATACAAAACATTATTTACATTGGCATACTGGTAAGTGTAAGCAATCTCAAAAATATTTACAGATGCTTTATTTGAATTAAAATAATTGGGATTATTTTTTGGTAACAAGATACTATCACTAACTGCTGAATGAACGAATGTTGCATTAAAAATATGTTTAGCAAAAAAACCTTTTCGTACAGCATAGCCTGCAGTAATATAAAAATTACTGCCAACAAATTTACTTCTTAGCGAATCGGAGGTGTAAAATAAAAGGCTGTCGGTAAAAGTAGTTTTAAAGGGAATTTCCTTTTTTTGTGAGTAGCCTGCACCAATTACAAAACCTTCTGTTAATTTTGAATTGCTGTAAGGCGCATTATAGCTAAAAGAAAAATCACGGCTGAAACCATTTAATAAATAAATACGCAACTGATCTCTTCTGCCACTTAAGTTATAATGCACAAACTTTAAACCGTAGTTTACTCTTTTTAAACTGGCGTTATAAGTTTTTATCCATTCATTAAAATTTCTGTCAACTGGTTTAAACTGTGGTACCGGATAAATGTACCAACGCTCTTTAACATCCACTATCACGATTAATTCAAAGGCTGAGAGTATTACCAGTTCCATCTTTACTTCGCTGAATAATGTAGTATTGTAAACCTGTTGGCGGGCCTGCTCCAGTGATTTATTAAGAGATGCAATTACTATGGAATCGCCTTTTTTAAACTGCATCTCCCTGAGTATAACATACTCTTTGGTTTTTTTGTTGCCCTTAATAATAATATTTTTTACATAAAGTTTAGACGAAGAATCCTGCATCAGTATTTCAACTTTGCTTAGATTAAGGTTATTTTTATTTTGAGCTTTGGTAAAAAAAAATAATAAAAGTAATACAACACAATACAATATTTTTTTATGGCCCCGCATTACTTTCTTACTTCATAATGATTTGTGGTGAATAAAAATAAATGATATCGGGAAATTGTACAGCAGAATGTAACAACCACTAAATATCAAGATAATTCATTAGATGGCGATAGTTACTGTGTATTTCGTTTTCAAAATTTTCGTTGCCAAAATAATAAATAACATCATAATCATATCTTTCAAAATGTGCTACAATAGCAGCAATTTCTTTTTTATTAAGATGTATGGAAACAGTTAACATTCCTGTTTCGGGATGAACTGTTGTGTTAAGGTGTAAGATTGTGGCATCATTACTTTCTACAATCCGGCTTATTTCAGAGATACTAAACTGGCTACGTTCCATTTCTAATACTATTATTCCGCCAATCTCATTAGTGCCTGCAAAATTACCAAGGGCTTTTAATAAATCACTGCTGATTATTACACCCTGCAATTCCCTTTCTTCGTTAATAACGGGTACTACAGTTGTATCATGTAAATTGCAATAATTAACTGCATTTAAAAAATGTTCATTGTCATGTACAGCTGCAGTAGTAAATGTTTCCTGCATTAATTCAATGGGCATCTTTTCTTCCTCTGCATCCAGCAAATCTTCCTTACTTATTAAGCCCAGGTATTTATCATCGGCAATTACGGGTAAATGTGTAACACGAAAATCGTTAATTAGCTGTAAGGCTTTACTTACAGTATCCTGAAGTTTAATGCGTGGGATATTATTATTTATAAGCTCTATAGTTAACATTACTGTAGTTTAAATTTATTGCCGGTGTTACTAGTAAGAGGATAACGAAGACAAATAGTTAATATTATACAGACACAAATTATTGTTAAACTGTTGCAACAGGGGATTTTAATTTATTTAAAAACGCTTCAAGTATCTGGTTGAATTCCAAAGGTACTTCCATCATTGGGGCATGACCACATTTATCCACAAAATACAGCTCGCTGTTTGGGATCAGGCGGTTAAATTCCTTGCCTACAAAGGGAGGCGTAATAGTATCATTATTACCCCAAATAAGGCAGGTAGAATGTTTTATGTGGTTTAATTCTTCCCCTAAATTATTGCGTATGGCACTTTTTGCTAAAGCAATAATTTTAATAACTTTTAAGCGGTTATTGGTAATTTCAAAAACTTCATTCACCAGGTCTTCTGTAGCCAAATCGGGATTAAAAAATGTTAATTGCGTTTTTTTACGAATATATTCTTTATCGCCACGTTTTGGGTAACTGTCTCCCATACCGTTTTCAAACAAACCAGAGCTGCCCGTAAGTATAAGCGATTTGATATGCTCTGGATGTTTTAAAACATACACAAGTGCAACATGGCCGCCAAGTGAATTACCCAGTAGGTGAATATTATTATAATTGCGATGCTCAATAAAACGATGTACAAATTTTTGAAGGCCGCCAACAGAAGTGTGTAACAAATCCAGATCAAGCAAAGGCAACAGTGGCACTACTACTTTATTTGTTTTTCTAAAATGTTCTATTAAATCCTGAAAATTACTTAATGCGCCAAATAACCCATGCAAAAGCATTAGTGGTTCACCTTTACCCTCCTCAATAAACCTAAATTTGCCGTCTTGTTTTATTTCGTAACTCATCAGGTAGTTAAATAATTTACATCCATTAGTTTAATCCAACGCTGCAAAATACGGTAAATAAAATAAGGTTAAAAATTAATGCTGTATTTTGTTGGTAATAGTATTAAAAAACGTGTCCAGATCGGTAAACATATCCTTAAAAAGGGGAATTACTTTTCCAAAATTATCAATTACTATTGGACCCCAGGGCTGTATAAAAGAATAGGTTTGAGAAGACTGGATTGTTGCAGGTTCAAGCAAATTAATTTTTTCGCCGTAAAATAAAAATATACTAAAAATGATAATGTATAATGCGGTATAAAAAATAATACCTCCCAAACGGTTTACCCAGCCCAACAACACCATTTTAAAAGTTTTTTCAATTAATTTACCGCCCCAGTTTACCAGTAGTACCACAATAAAAAAAACCAAAGCAAAAGATAAAAAGGGTAACCACTTTGCGCCAACATTTGTATTGCCACTTAGCCATGCGGCTACAACTGCCGAAAATTTTAATGCTGCTGCAAGCCCAATAATAAAAGCAATAATGGAAAACAAGGCAATTATTAAACCTTTTTGATAACCTTTTACACAGGCTATAATAATAATTACAGCAAATACAATGTCAATCATTATTTCTAAATTAAATTCGGAAATGTGGTTAAAAAATTGCCCCCCTCTATTGTATAAAAATATTCAAGTTTCGAACCCGAAACCGGGTTTACTTACTTAATAATTCTTTTACAATACTGCTGATTGTTTTACCATCGGCCTGGCCAGCCAGTTGCTTACTGGCAATACTCATTACTTTACCCATATCGGCAGCTGAAGCTGCACCAGTATCAGCGATAATTTTTTGTACAATATTTTTTATTTCGGCTTCGCCTATTTGTTTGGGTAAAAACCTTTCAATAACAGCCATCTCTTCCTTTTCTTTTACGGCTAAATCTGTACGTCCCTGTTTTTCAAAAATCTCCAGCGAATCCCTTCGTTGCTTCATCATTTTTTGCAAAAATTTTTGCTCAGTGGTTTCATCAATTTCACCACCTGCACCCGGCTCTGTTTTTGCTTTTATAATTTCTGCTTTAATAGCCCTTAAGCTACGTAAAGTTGCTTCGTCTTTTGCTTTCATGGCGTCTTTCATTTCAGCCATTATTTGTTCTTCTAGTGCCATATTGCTATTTTTTAAAATTGTTATCGAATTTATGAGCTACAAGTTGCAAGCCTCAGGGCATAAGCATGCTGGTTTAAACTCTTTTGCTTCTGCCTTTGCAGCTTTCCTACTTCTGCTCTGTAATTTGTGCTACCCTGAATTTTTCAAAAAAAATTTTTGCAAATTTTTTCATATCATCACTAATTTCCTCTTGCTGGGTGGCCCGTTTAAATGTATCGGCCATACTCATAAACATTTGATAATAAAAATCGGCCATTTCATCTACCATCATATCTTTTGTCCAAAGATCTATACGCATGGCAGTTTTATCGGCACCATCCCAAAATGCTATGCACATGGCTTTTGCTTTTTGTACCATATCGGCATTACTATCGCTGGCAACCCAGTTTATTTGTTCGGGTACTTTATTGGGGTCAAGTAATATATCTATTTTTATTGTTGATTTGTTCATAATTAATTTAAAAATTTGAAGATGTGCAAATATGCAAAAACTACTGCGAAGTTAATAGGTTTATCAGGAAAATAATATTGTACCGATTTTGAAAAAATTGCACATTTGCATATTGTTAATTTGCACATTTCTTAATGGTTTCCCAAACCGCTGCCGCTGTTTTATCCCAATTATATAACGCTGCTTGCTGCCTGCCTTTAATAATAAGTTGGTTGCGTTTGTCTTCGTCTTTAAAAAGCATCATCATCTTATCTGCAATGTCATTAAAATCATTGGGATTGGTATACAAAACAGCATCGTTACATATTTCGGCTATAGTATTTGTGTTGGATGCAATTACCGGCACATCGCTTTGCATTGCTTCTAAAACTGATTCACTCAGGCTTTCAAAAATAGACGTGTATACCATTGCATAAGCCGATGCTGTAATTAGTGCCATAGTTTTAATCGGTAAATTTTCAAGCAGTTTAACTTCGTTTCTGTATTTAAATGAGGACAGGCTTTTTACAAATTCTTTATCGGAAGCAGAAGTTTTTGAGGCAATTAATAACTGCATATTACTTTTTTGACGTTTTTTAAAAAAAGAAAATGCTTTTAAAAGTATAATCAGGTTTGTGTCGGGGGCAATTGTGCCGGAGTATAAAAAATATTCTTTTCCTTCGGAATAATTTTCCTTACTGATGTCTTTTTGTTGCCCGTTCACTGGTGCAAAATATTCGCAGGCACATTTATAAGCCACATCAATTTTACTGGCAGGAATTATGTAATTATCAACAGTTTCTTGTTTTAAAAACTGCGATGTTGTTATAATAGCTTTTGCTTTGCTTAAAAACTTTGCTGTATTATTTTTATAAAAGCGTAACCAACTACTTGTAAAAAACTGCGGATGATGCAAAAAAGATAAATTATTTATTATTACACATTGCGGCACTTTAGTGCGTAAAAAACAAAAGCCTGTACCCACAAAAATATCAACCTTATACTTTCTTAAAATTGAAGGCACTTTATAATTAAGCCAGTATTTTAGCCGTAAGGGATTTTGGGTTTGTGGCCCGGTTACTATGGGGGCTATGTTTTTTGATGTAATGTATTTTTCATCAAAGGCAGTATCAAAAATATAAATGAATTGGTGTTGCGGATATTGTTGAGCTAATTTTGAAAAACATTCAAAAATAAAATCGTTACCTGAAACATTAGCTACCGTAAAATTTGTATTAACTGCAATAACCATTTAAAATAAAAAATGAGAGAATTGAATTATGGGTTTTTTAATAAAAACTTTAATCTAAAAAATTATTTTAGCACTTTTACTTTTACTGTTTCAATCCTGGTATCACTTACATTTAAAATATCAAATTCATAATTACCAAAAATAATACGGTCTTTTTGTTTTGGTATGGTTTCGTGATTTTGTATAATATAGCCCGAAAGTGTTTCTGCTCCTTCTTCATCCGGAAAATCCAGTTTGTATTTTTCGGTAATATAATCCAGTTCTAATCTGCCACTAAAAATATATTCATTATTGGATAATTGTTTTTCTACAAAATCCTCAGTGTCGTATTCATCCTTTATATCTCCAAAAATCTCTTCCAATATATCTTCCATGGTAACAATACCGGCAGTGCCGCCAAACTCATCAATTACCCAGGCAATACTTTTTCTTTCTATACTAAATTTATTCATCAGGTCGGTGGCACTCATACTCTCCGGAACTGTAGGAATGGGTAATAACACTTCTTTTACTGTAGCAGGGTTTTTAAAAAGATCCAGTTGATGAATATATCCAATAATGCTATCAATATTATTTTCGTAAACTACCAGTTTGCTTAACTGAGTTTGAATGAATTTGTTTTTTACTTCTTCTATAGAAGTTCTGCTGTCTACACCCTCAATTTCTCTACGGGGAATAAGGCATTCCCTTAGTTTAATTTCACTAAGCGATAAAGCATTTTCAAAAAGCTCTTTGTTTATTTCATTCGTATCTTCTTCCTCGTGACCCTTGCTTTGCTGTAAAAAATGTTCCAGATCAATTTTACTGAAGATTTCTTTTTTTTCATTCAATTTTACATCAAACAGATGTCTTAAAGTCCATTCTGCAATGTTTACAAAAAATGCAGCAATAGATGAAAGTAGCCAGTAAAAAAAACTTGCCAAAGCACTGATAATACTATAACTGAGTAGCTCATTATTTTTTGCCCTGAACAATGCCTTGAATATAAACTCAACAAATAGAAGAATTAAAGTGGAGAGAAAAGTTTCGAAAATGAGCCTGATGTATTTTATGTATTCTGAAGCCGATGGCGAAAATTTTGCAGCAATCCAATTCCAAACAGGCTCCAGCATACTGCCAATAAGCAAACCATAAATTACCAATACAATATTTAAACCCACTAATGTAGTGCCAATAAAACGGGTGGGTTTATCGGAATAAGCACCCCAGATTTTACCGCTGTAAGTACCCTGTTTTCTGTTAAGCTCAATAGATAATTTATTGGCAGATACAAATGCAATTTCAATACCTGAGAAAAATCCAATCAGTAACAGTGAAGCGATAATTGCTATGAGTGCCATCCAGTCCATACTATAAAAATACGGAAGAAAAAACAATTCAGCCTGATGGTTGTTTTAAATCCCGTCAGTAGATACTTGTATCAGGAACAAATAAATGCATTTACAATTGCTGTAGCTGTTGCACAGGCTTTTTGCAAATCATCATTTACCACTACTTTATTAAAGTGTTCCTTAAAAGAAAGTTCGTAGGCTGCTTTGTTTAACCTTGCTGCAATGGATTCAGCAGTTTCGGTGCCCCGGCTTTGCAATCGGTTTTTTAATTCACTTACTGATGGCGGTTCAATAAAAAGGCTTAGTGAAGTTTGTGGAAATTGCTGCTGTACATGAATAGCCCCTTTTACATCAATATCTAAAACAGGGATTTTATTTTGTTGCCAAATTTTTTCTAGCTCCGATTTAAGGGTACCGTAATATTTTCCTTCATATACCATTTCCCATTCTACAAATTCATTATGCTGAATTTTTTGTTTAAAATCTTCGGCACTTATAAAATGATAATCCACGCCATTTTTTTCTGTACCTCTTGGTTGGCGTGTAGCAGCAGAAACAGAAAATGCCAGTTGTGGATACTGTTGCATTAAATGCCTGGTAATAGAAGTTTTACCTGAGCCTGAAGGTGCAGTAATGATAATGAGTTTATTTTTTATTGAAGCCATGTACAAAGAAAATGTTTATTTTTTAATTGGGCCTGAAATGAAGAATCAACGGAACCATGGTAGCTGTGCTGGTTAATGTTAATTCAACTTCTGATAAAGATGTAATCATATAAGTGTTAACCGCGTTTTTTGTAAACGAAGTACAGGTTAGCATTTTTTCATCCTCAGAAATTTCATAACTACCCTGTGCAGTAATTATGCCGCCAATGCTGTTGCATTGATAAGTATT